>JBFEQR010000167.1:0-5716 GCA_041549425.1 Yoonia sp.
AGATGCGCGAAGCCGGTTCCATGACGCAAGAAGAGTTGCGGGTGATGGAGTTCAATATCGCAATGCAGGTCACAGCTGGCTACACGATCAGTTTCCGCTCCCTGTCGCAACGGACCAAAGGGGCCATCGGGCTGACTGCCGCCGTGGGGATCACACAGGACGACGTAGATCAGACGTGGGCGGAGCATGGCGGAACCATTCTGGCGATGAACAACGTGATGCACCTGAAGCTGCTGACCCTGCCCTACTCGGGTGAACGACGGCTGACCAAGCGACAGCGCGAAGTGCTGCAATGGGTCGGAGATCGCAAAACGATTCAGGACATTGCGTGCCTGCTGAAACTCAAGCCCGCGACCGTAGAGAAACACCTGCGCCTTGCGCGGGAAACGCTGGACGTGGAAACCACAGCGCAGGCTGTCTTGAAGGCGGCTTTTTACAACCAGATGTTCGTGATCGACGCCGATCTGGCGCAGATTTAGCCGATACCGGTCAAATTTTCCGCAAAAAGGTCAGGATAACCTGACTTTCCTTACGTAGGGGAAACGTTCACCCAGAGCAGTTCCGTGAGTGGGCCCTTGGGCGTTGGAACGACGATTGTGCAACCCTGTGATTTCGGGGCTCTGCCATTCGTGCCGGGAAACCGGCGCCGGGACGCGGGTTTGCCCGAAGTCTCGGTACTGAGATGACAGTTGGCTTTCGTCCCGAAACTGGGCCAACAGAAATCGGCGCGACACCAGCTTTCTTCCGAGTATGGTGTCGCGGTCCCCCCCATCTACCAAGAAAGGCAGGCCGTCCTTACGGCACTACTGGTTTGTCCGGCTCCAAAAAAATAGGCCCGCCGGACGAACCGACGGGCCATAATTTAGCGAACAGGTTCGCGGGCTTAGCTGTTCAGCTTGGCCACTTCTGCAGCAAAGTCTTCTTCGACTTTTTCGATGCCTTCGCCGACTTCCAGACGCGTGTAGCCTGTGATCTCGACGCCTGCTTCTTCGGCGGCTTGCGCCACTGTCAGGTCGGGGTTCACAACGAACTGCTGGTTCAGCAATGTGACTTCGGCCATGTATTTCTTCATACGGCCAACGATCATTTTTTCGATCACGGCTTCTGGCTTGCCGCTTTCGCGGGCGATGTCCATCTGGACCTGCTTTTCTTTCTCGACCACTGCAGGGTCAAGATCGGCCTCGGACAACGACGCAGGGTTGGCAGCGGCGATGTGCATTGCGACCTGACGGCCAAAGGCTTCGTTGTCGCCTTTCATTGCGACCAGAACACCGATGTTGCCCATGCCGGGTGCGGCGGCGTTGTGTACGTAGTTCACAACAGTTTCGCCTTCCAGTACGGCCATACGGCGCACGGACATGTTTTCACCGATCACGGCAACGGCGTCAGTGACGGTCTGCTCGACCGACTTGCCGTTCATGTCAGCCGCTTTCAGCTCGTCGATGTTGGATGTGCCCAGAGCGACCTGTGCAATGCCACCAACCATTTTCTGGAAGTCGGCGTTTTTCGCAACGAAGTCGGTTTCGGAGTTCACTTCAACAGCGACACCTTTGCCACCGGATACGGCCACGGCCACAAGACCTTCAGCGGCTGTACGGCCGGATTTCTTGGCGGCTTTCGCCAGACCCTTGGTGCGCAGCCAGTCGACAGCGGCTTCCATGTCGCCATCATTTTCGGTCAGCGCCTTTTTGGCGTCCATCATGCCTGCGCCTGTGCTGTCGCGCAGCTCTTTCACCATTGCAGCGGTGATTGCCATGTTACTTCTCCTCGGAGGTAAAATATTGGTTAAGGGCCGGGCACATGGCCCCTGCCCTAGAGAATAAGACGCTTAGCTAGCAGCCGCTTCTTCTGCGACGACTTCTTCGGCCAGCTCTTCCATGGCGCCCATGTCAACGCCTGCGGCACCCAGCTGTGCTGTCATACCGTCAAGGGCTGCACGTGCGGCCAGGTCTGTGTAAAGCGCGATGGCGCGTGCTGCGTCGTCGTTGCCGGGGATGACATAGTCAACGCCAGCAGGCGAACAGTTGGTGTCGACAACAGCCACAACCGGAATACCCAGCTTGTTGGCTTCTGCGATGGCCAGATCTTCTTTGTTGACGTCGATGATGAACAGCAGATCAGGTACGCCGCCCATTTCGCGGATACCGCCAAGGGATGCCTGCAGCTTGCCCTGCTCACGCTCCATGCCAAGACGCTCTTTCTTGGTCAGGCCGGCAAAGCCGTTAGCGGATGCTTCATCGATCGCTTTGAGACGGTTGATGGACTGCGAAACTGTCTGCCAGTTTGTCAGCGTGCCACCCAACCAGCGGTGGTTCATGTAGAACTGCGCGGATTTCTCTGCGGCGTCCATGATCGGCTTTGCTGCCTGACGCTTGGTGCCGACGAACAGAACGCGGCCGCCTTTGGCGACAGTGTCACGGATGACCTGCAGGGCCTGATCCAGCATTGGAACAGTCTGTGTCAGGTCCATGATGTGGATGCCGTTGCGCGATCCGTAGATGTATTGATCCATCTTCGGGTTCCAGCGCGCTGTCTGGTGGCCAAAGTGTACGCCTGCTTCAAGCAGTTGGCGCATGGAGAACTCGGGAAGAGCCATGTCGTTTTCCTTTTCCGGTTTCAGCCTCAGCGGGGGATCAGCGTGACGCCAACCGGTGGATGAACTGGGATGTCTCCCCAATGCACCCGCCCCCGCTTGTGGGATTAAGTGAGCGCGCCATACCTTGCGTTCGTGCGCGGTGCAAGAGGCAGGATGCCTCCGGCGGGAGTTTTTTTGCCAAGATGAACAGGGGAGCCGTTAGAGGAACACCCTTTCTACAAACCAGTAGCTTCCCACAACCGCAATCGCGAGCGAGGCAGGAATGGCCACGATCCGGCGGAACGCATCTTGCTGATCGCGCATCTGGATCGACAGCATGCAGAGCGCAAAGATACCTGCCAGCGGTGCGCCAAACACCCAGACGGGATTTTCCAATGCAGTCACCAGCGTTGCAGGGTTCAGCACCGACAATGCGACAGCACTCACCAACAGTGCCAGATAGATCGCGAAACCCCGCCCCGCTTCGTTCCGGCCACGGTCGATGCGCAGTGCCTGCCAGATATACAGGAACATGATCGCAATGACGAAAAGCTGCCCCACCTCGACGCCCACGTTAAAGCCGATCAGGGCGGCAACGAATGTATCCTCCGGCAAGCCGAATTCGCCCAGAACCGATGCAAAACCCAGCCCGTGCAACAGCCCGAAACCGAAGATCACATAGGGCCGCCATTTGCTGATGCCCCGCGCCCAGATGTTCTCGATTGCGATAAAGACGATGGAGGCCGCGATCAGGGGCTCGACAATGCTGCCGGGCAGATTGACGTAGCCAAGCGCGGCCAGCGCCAGTGTGATCGTATGGGCCAGCGTGAAAAGCGACACCTGCAAGAGCAACGGGCGCAGGCGTGCGGCAAGAAAGAACAGCCCCAGCACAAACAGGATATGGTCCAGCCCTTTGGGGACGATGTGGTCAAAACCAACGGGGATGTAATCGACAAAGGTCTCCCAGCCGGTGGCCTGCCCGCCGCCTGCCAGCGGGATCTGATCCGACAAAGCACCTGCCTCAAGATAGCCGTCATAAGGGGCCGGTACGTCCATCTGGCGCAAAACCAGAACGCCGAAATTGCTGTCCCATCCCATTTGCAGCGTTTGCGCACCGTCAGGCAGTGGCGCGGAAAAACTGAAGCTGGAGGCGCGCACGACCTCAACGTCGCCGACATCGCCGACAGAGACATCGTCCAGAACCGGTGTCAGTGGCTTGCCATCTGCTGTCAGTGTCAGACCGGAGGCCATTTGCGGCCAGAACGCGGTGAACCGCGCCGCAAGCGCATCGGGCGCCAAAGCGCGCAACTCATCATAGGTTGCCGCCTGCGGGCTTTCGTTGGTGTCGGCGGTCTCGGTCAGGTCGATGCCTGCGATAAAGCTTTCCAGATTGGCGCGAATCTCGAACGTCACGACACCATCACCGGCGCGCATGTCCCCGATCGAGGGCAGAACCTCATGTGCGTTGGCTGTTGACAGGGTCGTGATCCAGAGCACGAGCGCGGTTGACAATAGCCGCAGAGATGCGACCTTAACCGCAGCTATAAAGGAAAGATATATGCGCATTTTTGCCCTCGTTCTTGGTCTACTTGCCAGCTCTGCCCAGGCGCATGAGTTCTGGATCGAACCATTGGCCTATCAAGTCGAGGCGGACGGTAGGCTTGAAGCCCATCTTGTCAATGGGCAAGAATTCGCAGGAACGAAAATACCTTACCTTCCGCGCGCGTTTGCGAATTTTCTGATGTTCACCGATGCCAACACTGCCGCGCGTGTCACCGGACGCGCCGGTGATCTGCCCGCGTTGCAGCAAGATCCCTTGGGCGAAGGGTTGAATGTGGTGGCGTATCAGGCGCGGCCCTCTTCCATCACCTATACGGAGTGGCAGAAATTCCAGAATTTCGTCGATCACAAGGATTTCGGGGATGTTCTGTCGCTGCACCGGGCGCGCGGCCTGCCGGAAGAAGGCTTTGCGGAATCCTATTCGCGCTATTCCAAGACCCTGATCGGCGTGGGCAACAGCGAAGGCGCTGACACACGCATGGGTCTGACGACAGAGTTTGTGGCGCTGACCAATCCCTACACTGACGATTTGTCGGACGGCATGCAGGTGCAGTTATTCTATCTCAATGAACCGCGTCCCGATGTGCAGGTTGAGGTCTTTGAAAAAGCCGCCGACCTTAGCGTCGAAATCGCCCTTTATCGTACCGATGAAAACGGCATTGCGGCAATCCCTGTCAAACCGGGTTACAGCTATATGGTCGATCATGTCGTCTTGCGCGAGCCAAGCGCGCAGATGGCCGAGACAATGGGCGTTGTCTGGGAAACGCTCTGGGCAAATATGACCTTTGCTGTGCCGCAGTAAGGCTTGCCCTTGGCCTGCTCCCGCGTCACAACGCGGATATGACACAAACACCTGATATCCTTTGTATCGGATCTGTCCTGTGGGACGTGATCGGGCGCACGGCAAGCCATATGCGTGTCGGCTCTGACGTGCCGGGGCGCATCACGCGTCTTCCGGGTGGCGTGGCGATGAACATCGCCATGACCCTGCGCCGGTTCGGCATGACCCCTGCCCTGTTAACCGCGATCGGACGTGATGCCGAGGGCGAAGAACTGATGGCAGAGGCCATACGCATGGGCATGGATTGCAGCCATGTTTATCGCTCTGATGATTTGCCAACAGATGTTTACATGGCCGTTGAAGGCGCGAACGGTTTGATTGCCGCCGTGGCCGATGCCCATTCGCTTGAGGCAGCAGGGGAAAAGATCCTTCATGCGCTTGCCGATGGTGCACTGGGATCGGCGGCGGCCCCTTTTGAAGGGCCTGTCGCACTGGACGGCAACCTGACGGTCGAACTGTTGCAGACGATTACGGCCTCGCCCCTCTTTGCAAAGGCGGACTTGCGTGTCGCGCCCGCTTCCCCGGGCAAGGCCGCGCGGTTGCTGGCGGTTCTGGGCCACCCATCGGCCACGCTTTATGTCAATCTCGAAGAGGCCGGATTACTGTGCCAGACGACATTTGACAGATCGGCAGAGGCCGCTGCCGGTCTGATCGCGCGCGGTGCGCACCGTGTGCTGGTCACCGACGGCGGCAAGGCCGCGGCCGAAGGCACAGCAGGCGACATCATCACCCACACCCCG
>JBFEQR010000168.1:0-5684 GCA_041549425.1 Yoonia sp.
CGGGGCATGAACCTGACTGCGCCCCACACAATCAACGATTTCATGTCCACCTATGCAATGGCCGTGAACGAGGAAAACGCCGCGGGCGGCCAAGTCGTCACCGCGCCCACCAACGGGGCTGCCGGCGTGATCCCCGCCACGATCCGCTATTGGCTGGATCACGTGCCGGGGGCTGCCGCATCCCGTGTGCCGGAATTCCTGCTGACGGCAGCGGCGATTGGCGGGTTGATCAAGTTCAACGCATCAATCTCTGGCGCGGAGTGCGGATGTCAGGCGGAGGTGGGCAGCGCCTCGGCGATGGCGGCGGCGGGATTTGCTGCCGTGCTGGGTGGATCGCCCGAACAGATCGAAAACGCCGCCGAAATCGCGCTGGAGCATCATCTTGGCATGACCTGCGATCCGGTCAAAGGGCTGGTGCAGGTACCTTGCATCGAACGCAACGGTCTGGGGGCGATCAAGGCCGTCTCAGCGGCGTCGCTGGCCATGCGGGGCGATGGCACGCATCTGGTGTCACTGGACGTGGCCATCGAAACCATGCGCCAGACCGGTGTCGATATGAGCGAGAAATACAAGGAAACCGCCTTGGGTGGTTTGGCGGTGAATGTGCCCAACTGCTAGCACCTGTGCCCGTGGCTGCTGCCGGAGCCTCCGGCGGGAGTTTGGAGGGGCAAGATGATAAGCAGTGGTTGCCTGCCGGCGTGCCGCTGCATATCGTGACCTGATGAGCGGTGATCGTCCTTTTCTTGGTGTCATGCTGATGTTGGCATTCTGTGTGCTGGCCCCTTTGGGGGACAGCATTGCCAAGGTGCTGGGCGGCACGGTGGCCTTGGGTCTGTTGATCCTTGTGCGGTTCGCGGTGCAGGCGGTTATCCTTGTTCCCTTGACAGCTTTTGGCGGTCAGGGCTTCGGGCTGCCAAAAGGGGTTCTGATCTGGACTGTCCTGCGCACCGTTCTGCATATTCTGGGCATCGGGTTGATGTTCAGTGCGCTGCAGTATCTTCCGTTGGCCGACGCGCTGGCGATTGCTTTTGTGATGCCGTTCATCATGCTGCTTTTGGGCTATTTCGTGATGGGCGAAGAGGTGGGGGTCCATCGGATGACCGCCTGTGCTGTGGGGTTTGTCGGCACGCTGTTTGTGATCCAGCCGAATTTCGTCGATGTGGGCTATCCTGCGCTTTTACCGCTTGGGGTGGCGGTGGTCTTTGCCCTGTTCATGATGGTGACGCGCAAGGTCGCGCGCGCGCTTGACCCGATCAAGTTGCAGGCCATCAGCGGCATGCAAGCCTCCGCCATCCTGCTGCTGTTGTTGGCACTGGCCCCGGACGCGCTGGGTGCGGTCAATCTGGACCTGCCAGCGACCACATGGGGACTTTTGGCCACTTTGGGTGTGTTGGGCACACTGGCGCATCTTTTTATGACTTGGAGCCTGCGTTTCGCGCCGGCTTCTACGCTTGCGCCGATGCAGTACCTTGAAATTCCCTTTGGCACCGCCATCGGCTGGCTGGTGTTTTCGGACCTGCCCAACGGATTGGCCGCGGTCGGGATCTGCATTACCGTGGCGGCGGGGCTTTACATCATCCTGCGTGAACAACGGATTGCAAGGCGATTGCAAGACAGGCCCTCGGAAGCGTGAGCAGGACCGGCGCGTCTGTGTCAACAGTGACCTGACCGCCCGACGCCTCATTCGAAGGGCTGGTGAACCCGTCCATCTGCATCAGCTGATCGGCAAACGGCCATTTCACACCGGCGAGCGATACCGTCGCAGGGCAAACAGGCATCAGCGAAAGACGTGTCCCCTGTTCAAGATCAAACGTGCTGCGCCCCGCAGCCAAAAAGAAGCTGACGTCATGGTCATCGGCAAGGATAACCGGCCGGTTGGCGTGGTGTCGCATCACGCTGAGCACCGAAAGTTGATGATCCAGACGCCCGCCGGTAAAGCCCAGCGCGATGATCGCAGGGGCCTGCACACGGGTCAGCGCTTTTTCGAAATCGGTCGTGGATTGCTCGCCAATCCGGTGCAACAATGGGGCGAATGTGGCGCGGGCGGTTTGCGAGAGGCTATCGAGATCACCGATCACCGCCGCAGGCAAAATCCCCGCCTGCAGCAAGGTGTCGGCACCGGAATCGACAGCGATCCAATCTTCAACCCATTGGGAAATATGGGCAATTGCGTCACGGCTTGCCGTGGCACCGCCGACGAGGCAAACTGGCGTCAACCGCGAAACAATAAAACCGCTTGGCACGTATTCACCTCTATTCACAAACATTCCCCAAAAGGGTCACAATATGATCCCGAACGTAGGTCTTGCTGGGGGCAAGCAAAATTCGATTTACAGCCAGCGGGCACCCGCTGCTAACGGAGAAGGCAATAGCGCATGGGCGAGCAGAATAAAATCTTGGATGTCACCTACGGAAGTTTTTCTTGCCGTCTGGAAGGTTTCGACGATGCCGTCGCGACGATGAAATCCGTTGTGGGCTATTTCCATGAACTGGCCGGACCTGAACTCTTTGCAGAAGGTGCACCTGTCGTGCCGGACGCGGACGCTATCGCGCGCCTCGCAGCCACGCAAATTGCAGGTCAGGTCGCCGTTGAAAGTGACGGCAACGGTGTCAGCCTGCGCGTTATCACCCAAGAGGATGAAGCCGAGGCCAAAGATCCGGTGGATGAAGCGCCTCTTGTCGACGAGAGTGATGAGATAACGGCCGAAGCACCATTGGACATGGCTGGCGAAGCGGAAACATCGGACCAAGACATGGAAGATGAAGGCCTGGAAACCGAGGCCGTCGCCGAAATGTCATTTGACGAAATGCCTGCGATTGCCGAACCCGAAACAGATGTAACTGAAGACGGCGATCAAAGCGTCGCCGACAAGCTAGAGCGTATCCGCGCTGTTGTTGGTCGTGGCACCGCGCCGCAAACAAGTACAGAAAGCTATGCCGAAGACCTTGGCGACGATGAAGAAACCCCTGCACCCAAGGCTGTCAATCCCTTGGCTCAGCGCCTTGCAGAATTGGCCAAGCGCAATTCTGAACTCATGGATGCGGACGCACGTGCTGCGGTACCCCTCAAAGTCGAAGGCAATGACGATGACATTGCCGGTGATGTCGCAGCCGCGGATGACGAAGCGAACGAACCTGTAAAGGCAGCGGCTGAAATCACTGAAGAGGTCGTCGCTTTCGCCGCGCAAGAAGATGACATCGCGCCTGAAGAGGAAATGCCGGCTGCAGAAGATGAAGTGCGAATGCAGCC
Organism: Yoonia sp.; assembly: GCA_041549425.1. Classification (GTDB taxonomy): domain Bacteria; phylum Pseudomonadota; class Alphaproteobacteria; order Rhodobacterales; family Rhodobacteraceae; genus Yoonia. The sequence goes on from JBFEQR010000168.1 coordinate 3,251, forward strand.
TGCAGGAGATGAAGGAAAATACCATAACACTGATCTTCGGTCACTGGCAGACGAAGATAACGCCATCGCTGAGGATGAAAACGACCTTGCAAGCGAGAATAAAGAAGACGTCGCAAGCGAAGGCGAGCACATCGACGAGCCTGATGACAGCCCAGATGACAGCCGCAAAGATGCCGCGCCACTGACGCTGATGGCAGAGGAGCGCGTCGATACCGACAAAGAAGATGACGCGGACGCAGACGAGAGTGATGACGACACACCATCGGCGCGCGCCGACAGTCCCATGCTTTTGACCGGCCGGCTTCAACCAATTCGCCAAGCGGATGATGAAGAAGAAGATAACTTCAACCTTCAGGACGAAATTGCAAAAATCGAACGCGACCTGTCGGCACGTCCGGGCAATGAACTGGCCCGCCACGGTCTGCCGCGCAGTGTCGAAGACGCGATGAGCCGTATTCTGGAACAGACAGACCTTAAACTGGACTTGCAGGAAACCCGTGACGGGCGCGACGCCTTTGCACAGCTCAAAGCCGCCGTCGCCGCGACCGAGGCTGCGCGCCAGCTGGGGGACGCGGGCGCGAAATCACGCGATGTCAGCGCACAGTTCCGCGATGATTTCGGCGCACTTGAAGGCACCGGAAACGCGGACGGGTCTGCCTTGCCACCATTGAAACTGGTCGAACCGATCAACGACGTCCCATCCACGCGCAAATCGGATCGTCAGAACATTGCCGCCTCAAGGCTGCGCCAGATCGCGGAAATGACCAAAGCGAATACCGACGAAACACCCGCAATGGACTTTCCCGCATTTGCGCAATCCCAGGGCGCATATGACCTTGCCGACAAACTCGAAGCAGCTGCGGCCTATCTGTGCTTTGTGCAGGACGCGCGTGACTTTTCGCGGCCGCAAGTCATGAAAGTGGTGCAATCTGCGTCTGACACCGACATCAGCCGCGAAGACGGCTTGCGTGCGTTCGGACGTCTGCTGCGGCAGGCACGCCTTGTCAAACTTGCGAACGGGCGTTTTCAGGTTGCCGAGAACACCCGTTTCCGTCCCGAAACGGGCAAGGCAGCACAAGGCTAAGGCCAGAGCATAAAAAAGGCGGGGTCTGACCCCGCCCTTTTTGCATTATGGCTGATGTTGATCGGGGTCTTCCTGCCCGATCCCCTTGAATACCCATTTGAGCGGAAACGCCCAGCCGATCCCCAACAGGACGTAGACGAAGAACTCGACCACCAGCGGCAAACGCACCTCTTGCGCCATCATGTAGCTCATGATCGTGACGGCCACGATGATGTAGACAGGCAGTCCCACCACCAAGACAAAGATTGCCAGCCGTTTGCGTGCTTTATAAGTCATCTATCCTCAATCCGCGAAGGGGTCGGTCACCAGAATGGTGTCTTCTCTTTCAGGTGAGGTGGAAACTAGGGCGACAGGGCATTGGATCAACTCTTCGATGCGGCGCACGTATTTGATGGCCTGCGCGGGCAGATCCGCCCAAGAGCGCGCACCCTCGGTCGATTCCGACCAGCCCTCGATCTCTTCGTAGATCGGTTTACAGCGCGCCTGTTGGTCGGCTGCGGTCGGCAGATAATCCAGCGCCTTGCCGTCCAGTTCGTAGCCGACGCAGATTTTCAGTGTCTCGAAACCGTCCAGCACATCCAGCTTGGTCAGCGAGATGCCGGTCACGCCCGAGGTCGCACAGGTCTGGCGCACCAGAGCTGCATCAAACCAGCCACAGCGTCGCTTGCGCCCCGTGACGGTGCCGAATTCATGCCCGCGTGTGCCAAGGCGGTTGCCGTCGTCGTCGTCCAGTTCTGTCGGGAACGGGCCTTCGCCGACGCGGGTGGTATAGGCCTTTACGATCCCCAGCACATAATCAATCGCGTTCGGGCCAAGGCCGACGCCGGTTGCCGCCTGCCCTGCGATCACATTGGAGGAGGTCACGAAAGGATATGTGCCAAAATCGATGTCCAAAAGAGCACCCTGCGCGCCTTCAAACAAAATCCGCTTACCGGCTTTGCGCTTTTCGTTCAGCACTTTCCACACGGGGGCCGCAAACGGCAAAATCTCTGCCGCGATTTCCTTGAGTTGGGCGACCAGCGCGTCACGGTCGACGGGCGCGATGCCCAGACCTCTGCGCAGTGGATCATGGTGCTGCAGGGCGCGGTCAACGCGGGCTTCCAGCGTTGCACCGTCTGCCAGATCAGCGACCCGCACAGAGCGGCGGCCGACCTTGTCCTCATATGCCGGACCGATGCCGCGGCCTGTCGTGCCGATTCTGGTGCCCTTGCTGGAGGCTTCTTCGCGGGCGCGATCCAGTTCGCCGTGGATCGGCAGGATCAGCGGCGTGTTCTCTGCAATCATCAGCGTTTCAGGGTTGATCACCACGCCTTGCGCGCGGATCGACGCGATTTCCTTGACCAAGTGCCA
>JBFEQR010000169.1:0-5668 GCA_041549425.1 Yoonia sp.
ATCGGGGCGCTATCACCTTTATGTGTCCTATGCCTGCCCATGGGCGCATCGCACGCTGATCTTTCGCCAACTCAAGGATCTGGCCGATCACATCAGCATTTCCGTCGTGCATCCCGATATGTTGTCCGACGGCTGGACCTTCGAAAAAGATGATCACGGAGCTACCGGTGACACACTGTTTGGCTTTGAGTTTGCGCGTGACATCTACACCAAGGCCGTGCCGGATATCAGCGGGCGGGTGACGGTGCCGATCCTGTGGGACAAGAAGACAGACACGATCGTGTCCAACGAATCCTCCGAGATCATTCGCATGTTCAACAGCGCCTTTGACGGGATCACGGGCAACACGCAGGATTACTGGCCGCAAGAGCTGCGCGATGATATCGCGCCGGTGAATGACCGCATTTATGACACGCTGAACAATGGCGTCTACAAATCCGGCTTTGCGACGACACAAGAGGCCTATGAAAAGGCCGTCCACCCGCTGTTCGATACATTGGACTGGCTGGAAGAGCGCCTGTCGGAAAACCGCTATCTGATGGGGGACCGACTGACCGAGGCCGACTGGCGGTTGTGGACAACATTGGTGCGCTTCGATCCGGTCTATCACCTGCACTTCAAGTGTAACCGCAAGCGTATTGCCGACTATCCCAACCTGTCAGGCTATATGCGCGAGTTGTATCAAGTGCCCGGTGTCGCCGAAACAGTGAACATGGCGCATATCGTGCGTCACTATCACCACAGCCACGACACGATTAACCCGCACCGCATCATTCCGATCAATCCGCAAATTGATCTTGACGCGCCGCATGGGCGGGGGACTTGACCCCGTAGTGATGCACGATTGCGGCAATATCGCGGGCCGGTGTGCGCGCTTCGACAAAAGCCCGTGCATTGGGGGAATGCCGAAAGATAGAGCCGTCTGAAAAGAATGTGGTGTCGGTGACGAACACGACATTCGCGTCCGGCTGGCGGAAGAACGCAAGATCGGCAATCGCAAGCGCGCTGCCGTCGCGCAGAATCAGGTTCAGCACGATAACGTCAAACGACATGCCGTTGAGGTAGATAAACGCCTCATCTCCGGAAGATGCGCGCGTGACCGTTGCCCCCAAATGCACCAGAGATTCGGACCACGTCTTTCCCAGTTTCGCGTTACTTTCGACTATGAGAACGTGCATGGATGCTCCGGCGTGGGTTGGGTGCGCGGCTGAAACGCAAGGCTTGGTTAAAAAACCATAAATAGAACTCTGCGGAAAAAGTTAACGAATGGTTAACGGAACTTGGGAACGCGACCCCTCGGCGGAGATGTTCGCATAGCCTTGATCAAGCGGCACAAATCCGCTTGAACAACGCAAGGATTATTTGGGCGGACGACGATGACCACGTGGATCACGATTTGCGACACCTGCAAGCGCGAAGGCTGGGAGGCCGGAACGATGGAAAAGACCGACGGAGAGGTCTTGGCCGAGCTGATCGAAACAGCCGCCGCTGACGTGCCGCAGGTCGCGACGCGCCGTGTTTCTTGCCTGATGGGGTGCAAGGGCGCCTGCAATGTCGCTATTCAGGGGGCGGGCAAACTCAACTATACGTTGGGCGCGTTTGACCCTGACGAGGACGCCGCAGCGGGCATTGTCGCCTATGCCGCCGCACATGCCACATCCGACACAGGCAGGGTGCCGTTCCGTGAATGGCCTGTGGCTGTCAAAGGGCACTTCGTGACCCGTCACCCCCCGCTACCTGAGACAGAATGACGCAGAGCAGGGATCATGGCGGCGGCATTGATGCCGCGATTGCCCAGTTCGGCGGCACACGCGTGGACTGGCTCGATCTGTCGACCGGAATCAATCCCCTACCCTATCCGATGCCTGCATTGCCCCACGATGCGTGGACAGCCCTGCCCGACAAGGCCGCGTTTTCACGCCTTTATGATCTGGCGCGGCGCTTCTGGAATGTTCCTGACGGGGCTGCGATCATCGGGGCCGCAGGTGCATCTGCGATCATTGCGGCATTGCCAAGGGTCTTGCCGCAGGGGGATGTCTGCATTCCTGGTCCGACATACAATGAACACGGCGCAGCCTTTGCCGCAGCGGGCTGGCGCTTGGGTCAGGACCCAAGCCACGCCTTTGTCGCGGTGCACCCCAACAATCCCGACGGGCATATCTGGACAGAAGCCGACCTGCATGCGCCCTACAACATCATCGACGAAAGCTTTTGCGATATCGCGCCCGAGGCATCGCTGATCCATCTGGCGGGCCACCGCGGGACTGTGGTTCTCAAGAGCTTTGGCAAGTTCTGGGGCATGGCGGGATTGCGTCTGGGCTTTGCTATTGGCGATCCTGCGGTAATCGCGAAACTGTCCGACCTGCTGGGGCCTTGGCAAATCTCCGGTCCGGCACTGGCGATCGGGGCAGAAGCCCTGTCTGACCCGCAATGGGCGGATGAGACCCGCGCGCGGCTGGCAAAGGACACAAAGCGTCTTGATACCCTGATCACCGCAAAAGGCGCAAAGCTGGTGGGCGGCACCACACTGTTCCGCCTGTACGACGTGGGCGACGCCGGTGCCCTGCAAGGCCACCTTGCCCGTCATCACATCTGGTCACGCACCTTCCCCTATAGCGCAAGCTGGCTGCGCCTTGGCCTGCCCGCCCCAGACCGCTGGGACCAGTTGGAGGCGGCCCTTTGACCCTGATCCTTGCGATGCTGCTGGACGCCGTGATGGGTGAACCACGCTGGCTTTGGTCGCGCGCGCCGCACCCTGCGGTGCTGATGGGACGGCTGATCGGTTGGTGCGACGCCACCTATAACCATGGCGCGAACAGACGGGCCGCCGGTGTCCTGACGATGGGCGCGCTCGTTCTTGGCGCAGGCCTTGCGGGCTGGCTGATTACCCTTTTCCCGACCAACCTTCTGGATATTGTGATCCTTGCGATCCTGCTGGCCCAGAAATCACTGGTCGATCACGTGCAGGCCGTTGGCGATGCCCTGCGGCTGTCGCTTGGGGACGCCCGCAAAACTGTGGCCATGATCGTGGGGCGCGACACGCGCGGGATGGACGAAGCCTCTGTCGCGCGCTCTGCCATCGAAAGTGCGGCTGAAAACCTGTCCGACGGTGTCATCGCCCCGATTTTCTGGTTTGCGGTCGCGGGGCTGCCTGGTCTGCTGATCTACAAGATCACCAACACAGCCGATAGCATGATCGGCTACCGCACCCCCAAACATGCCGAATTCGGCTGGGCTGCGGCACGGTTTGACGATCTTTTGAACCTGATCCCCGCGCGCCTGACCGCGCTGCTGATCTGGGCGGTAACAGGGCGCCCCGCCCCAAGGCCCATTCTGCAAGAGGCCCCGCAACACCGGTCGCCCAACGCAGGCTGGCCCGAGGCGGCGATGGCCTATGGACTGGATATCGCGCTCAGCGGGCCGCGCAGCTATGACGGGGTGATCAAGGACTATCCCTTTGTCAACGCTGATGGCGCGCGCGATCTTGGGGCCGATGACATCGATGCAGCGGTTGGCGTGCTGTGGAGGACATGGGGTGCCGCCATTGCCTGCGCTCTGGTGCTGGCCTTGATCTGACCGCTCGGCGATTTCCCACAGGCGACGTGGCCACGCCCTTGCGCGCGCAGGCTGCACTGTTACGCTGACCCCCAGCAACCAAGCGGAGACACCCATGCGCGCAGCCCTCGCCCTGATCCTTTTTGCCAGCACGGCCCATGCACAAACCTGCGGCGGTCCGGTCGGCGCGTTTGTCGAGGGCATCAAGGCCGAAGCCCGCGCAAACGGCCTGCCCGGTGCCACAATCGATGCTTTCTTCGAAGGCGCGCGCATCGATCAGGCGGTGATCAATGCCGACCGTGCGCAGGGGGTCTTTCAAAAGGACTTCATCAGTTTTTCACGCGCTTTGATCAGTCAGAACCGGATCGACAACGGGGCCATCTATGGCCGCCGCTTTGACAGCACATTCGATGCCATCGAATCCCGCTTTGGCATCCCGCGTGGTGTGTTGCTGGCGTTTTGGGCTTTCGAGACCGATTTCGGTCAGGTGCAGGGTAACTTCAACACGCGCAACGCGCTTTTGACGCTTGCCCATGATTGCCGCCGGCCAGAGCTGTTTCGCCCGCAACTGATCGCGGCAATCGAGCTGTTCCGTCGCGGCGGGATGAACCCTGCGACCACGACAGGCGCATGGGCCGGCGAGATCGGGCAACTGCAAAAGCTGCCCCGCGAAATCGTGCGGCAGGGGATGGACGGGGACGGAGACGGGATCGTCGATCTCAAGAACTCCTCGCCTGATGCGCTGATGACAGGGGCCAATGTGCTGTCGTCTTTGGGATGGCGGGCCAATGAACCCTGGTTGCAGGAAATTACAGTGCCTGCCGATCTGGACTGGGCGCAAACCGGCCTGAACCACAAAGCCCGCGTCAGCGACTGGGCCAAGCGCGGCGTTCGGGCGCGCACCGGATCGCTGGGGCCCGCCAATCTGCAAGCGTCAGTGCTGCTGCCCATGGGGCGCAACGGGCCTGCCTTCCTCGCTTATCCGAATTTCGAGGTCTATTTCGAATGGAACAAAAGCTTTGTCTACGTCACCACGGCGGCCTATTTCGCCACAAGGCTGGGCGGCGCCCCAGTCTATAATGCCGGAAATCCGACACCTGCACTCAGCGGGGAACAGATGCAGCAACTCCAGCGCAAACTGACCGCTCGCGGGCATGATGTGGGCGGGATTGACGGCATTCTGGGCGCGATGACACGGGCCGCGGTACAGACCGAACAAATCCGGCTCGGATTGCCCGCAGATGCGTGGCCCACCGTGGACCTGCTGAACCGCCTCTGACAGGTGCAGCTTTTCCTCAAGATCATCCTGCCGGCTGTCGGTATCGCGCTTGCAGGGATTTTGAGCATCGGGCCCGGCCTGATTGACGGGCATCGCAACGCTGTCTCGGGGGAACCGCCCTTTGTGGTCTCGCAGCAGGCGCAGGCACTGCATGATGACCTGATTATCGGCGATTGGCATGCCGACACGCTGTTGTGGCAACGCAGCCTGCTGCGGCGGGCGAACCGCGGCCACGTCGACCTGCCGCGCCTGATCAACGGCAACGTCGCGCTGCAGATGTTCACCGCCGTCACCCAAAGTACCGCCCGACACGGCACCCACAGCGACACCTTCTCGCCGCTTGCTGTCGCACAGCTTTGGCCGCCCCGCACGTGGGATAGCCCGCTTGAACGCGCGCGCTATCAGGCAAAGCGGCTGCACAGCTATGCCGCAGCGTCAAACGGGCAATTGCGGGTCGTCCAGTCCCGTGCCGATCTTGATGCGCTGCTGGCAGACCGTGCTGCAGGACAGGTCGTGGTTGGCGGGTTGCTCGGGGTTGAAGGGGGACATGCGCTAGAAGGCGAGATTGGCAATCTTGAAGAACTCCGCAATGCGGGCCACAGGATGATCGGGCTCCAACATTTTTTCGACAATGGCTTGGGCGGCTCTTTGCATGGTCAAACCGGTCAAGGGCTGACGGTCTTCGGACGCCTTGTGGTGGCAGAGACCGAACGCCAAGGCCTGATTCTTGATCTGGCGCATGCAGCACCGCAGGTGGTGCGTGACGTCATCGCCATGACGGACATGCCGCTGGTGGTCAGCCATACCGGTATCTTCAGCCATTGCCCTGTGAAA
>JBFEQR010000170.1:0-5641 GCA_041549425.1 Yoonia sp.
ATCAGGACGATCAGCAGGATAAGAATGCGCAAAATGCAGGGCCTTCGATCTGTGTTACGTGCTCGGATGCCTATGTAGTGCGCCTGCCCCGGTTTGAAAACCTACCGGTACGGCACTCCGGGCAAAATCGACAGCATCTCGAACATCAGATTGGCCCCTGTCAGCGCGGTATTGCCGGACGGATCATAGGGCGGTGACACCTCGACCAGATCACAGCCGACGATGTTGAGGCCACGCAGACCGCGGATCAATTCCATCGCTTGCGGCGTGGTCAGTCCGCCGATTTCCGGTGTGCCGGTACCGGGGGCATAGGCGGGATCAAGGCTGTCGATATCGTAGGTGATATAGCAGGGCTGATCGCCGATTTGCGCCTTGATCTCAGCGGCCAGTGGCGTCAGCGACTTGTGCCAAAGCTGCGGCGCAAGGTATTGCTGAAAGCCCCACCCCGCCGCTTCGGTGAAATCATCCGCCGTGTACCCCGTGCCGCGCAAGCCGATCTGGAATACCTTGTCGGCGGTGATAATCCCTTCCTCATAGGCGCGGCGAAAGACGGTGCCGTGGGTCTCGCGCTCGCCAAACATCTCGTCATTCACATCCGCATGGGCATCAACATGAACCAACGCGACAGGGCCATGTTTGGCCGCCACCGCGCGCAAGACAGGCAAGGTCAACGTATGATCGCCCCCAAGCGTCATCGGGATGAAATCATACCTCAGGTGTGCGGCGTAAGTCTCTGTGATAATGCGGATACTGTCACTCAGCGAAAACGTATTGATCGCCACATCGCCAAGGTCGGCGCACTGCAGCGCGTCAAAGGGGGCTGCACCGGTCTGGATATTGTAGGGCCGGATCATCGCCGATTGTTCACGCAATTGTTTGGGGCCCATGCGCGTGCCGGACCGCCACGATGTCCCGATATCCATAGGAATACCGATAAACCCCACGTCCAACCCGTCAGCCGTGGCCGCCTCTGGCAGGCGCATAAAGGATTGCGGACCGGAAAAACGGGCAAGGTCATTCCCTGAGATCGGCTGGTTTGCCATCATTTTTTCCTTTTATTCCAAAGAGCAAGACAGCAAAGCTCCATCGCGACATGCGCGCCCGCGATGGCGGTGGCGCCTGTGGTGTCATAAGGCGGCGAAACCTCGACGACATCACCGCCAACCACATTGATCCCCGCCATATCACGCAGGATCGCGGCGGCTTGCCACGACGCCAGACCACCCCAGACAGGCGTCCCGGTTCCGGGCGCGAACGCCGGATCAAGCGCGTCGATATCAAAGGTCACATAGGCGGGATGATCACCCACCCGCGCCTTGATCTGCTGCGCGACCCAAGCACTGCCCTTTTCATGGCAGGTGCGCGCGTCGATATAAGGCATCCCCAGATAATCCGCGCATTCGGTGCGGATGCCGATCTGGACAGAGCGGGTCACATCGACCAGCCCCAGCTTGACGGCCTTGTACATCATCGTGCCGTGATCGATGCGCGCCAAATCGTCGTCAGGCCAAAGGTCGGAATGGGCGTCGAATTGCACCACCGACATCGGCCCGTATTTTTCGGCATAGGCCCGCAGGATCGGCAGGGTGATAAAATGATCTCCGCCCAACGTCACAATGCCGCAGCCCTGCCCCAGAATCCCTGCAATATGCGCCTGCACCAGACCGGGCACACTGCGCACATCGGCATAATCAAAGGCCATGTCACCATAATCCGCTATGGCAAATTCGCTGAGCGGATCAAACCCGTCCCAGCCGTAAGGCGGGTCATAGGGCTGCAAACTGGAGGCTTCGCGGATCGCGCGCGGCCCGAAACGGGTGCCGGGGCGGTGCGTGACCGCCTGATCGAACGGCACGCCTGTCACGGCCAGATCAAAGCCGGTCAGGTCCTTTGTATACATCCGGCGCAAGAACGATGTGGCCCCCGCAAATGCGTTCTCATAGGCCAGCCCGCGGCGGTCTTTGGCGGTAAAGGCACCGTCAACGGCCTCTTTTGCTTTGTCGAGTGTCATATCGGTTCTCTTTCCTCAGCGCGCGGGCAAGGCGCGCTCGACCAGTCGCGCGAAAAACGACGCCCCTGCCGGTGCCGCCGCATCGTCGAAATCATAGGCCGGATGGTGCAGCCCCGCACTGTTGCCATTGCCTACGTAAAGATAGGCCCCCGGACGCTGTTCCAGCATATATGAAAAATCCTCGGCGCCCATCTCGTACTGGCGCGCATCATCCACATCAGGCGAGATTTCGCGGGCAACTTCGGCGGCAAATGCGGCCTTTGCAGGATCATTAATCGTCGCGGGATAGCCGTATTCATACTCTAGCTCGGCCGTCACATTATAGGCGGCGGCATGGCCCGCCACGATCTCTGACAGGCGCTTGTGCACCATCGCCTGCGTGTCTTTGGAAAACGTGCGGACGGTGCCGTTGATATAGACCTTTTCGGGAACGATATTATCCGCAGAGCCGGTGTGGATTTGGGTCACAGAGATGACCAGATCGTCATAGGGCTTGTTATTGCGGCTGACGATGGTCTGGATCGCGTTCACGATCCCCACTGCGGCAACGACCGGATCGGCCGTCTCGAATGGGTACGCGCCGTGTCCGCCGACACCTGTGATATGGATGTGGATCGTATCGGCCGCCGCCAATATGGGACCCGGCGTCGTGAAGAATGACCCGACCTTGTCGCCGGGGCCGCTGTGCAGGGCGTAGACTTCGCTGATGTCGAAACGCTCGAGGATACCCTCCTGCACCATGACTTCACCACCACCGCCGTTTTCTTCGGCGGGTTGGAAGATCAGCGCCACGCGGCCAGCAAAGTTGCGGGTTTCGGCCAGATAGCGCGCGGCCCCCAAAAGCATCGTGGTATGGCCGTCATGTCCGCAGGCATGCATTTTTCCGGGGATCTTGGAAGCATATTCAAGCCCCGTTTCCTCGTTCATGGGCAGCGCGTCCATGTCGGCGCGCAGACCGATCGTGGGCCCCTGCGCCTTGCCGTTGATGATTGCGACAACGCCGGTTTTCGCGATCCCCTCGTGGATTTCATCGACACCGAAGTCGCGCAGCATCCCGACCACGAATTTCGCCGTCTCGTGGCATTCGAACTGCAGTTCGGGATGGGCATGCAGATGCCTGCGCCATGCCGTCATGTCCTCGGCAAAATCTGCGATGCGGTTGATAACTGGCATGTCTGGTGCTCCGGCCTAAGGGGTCATAAGGTTGCAGTTGACCGCAACAAGAGGCCCTGCGCAATGCCTGATGATACCTTGATCCACGATCCCGACGGCGGCATGCCGCGCCTGCTGGAAATCATGCGCAGGCTGCGTGATCCCGACACCGGCTGCCCTTGGGACATCGAACAGGATTTCGACAGTATCGCGCCCTATACCATCGAAGAAGCCTATGAGGTGGCCGACGCCATCGCGCGCAGTGACTGGGGCGAGTTGGAGGGCGAATTGGGCGATCTGTTGTTGCAGACAGTCTATCACACGCAAATGGGTGCCGAGGCGGGTCATTTCACCTTTGATAGCGTCGTCAGATCGATCAGCGACAAGATGGTCGCGCGGCATCCGCATGTGTTCGGCGACGAATCGCGGGACAAATCGGCAGAGCAGCAAGTGGCCGATTGGGAAAAGATCAAGGCCGCCGAACGCGCGGGCAAGGCGCAGACGCGCACGCTGGACGGTGTCGCCGCCGGCCTGCCGGCCCTGACCCGCGCCGTCAAACTGCAAAAACGCGCGGCGCGTGTGGGGTTTGACTGGCCGGACACGACCCATGTGATCGACAAGATCGTCGAAGAAGCCGCCGAACTGGTCGAGGCACGCGCCGATCTTTCGCAAAAAGAGGTCGAAGAAGAATTCGGCGACCTTTTGTTTGTCGTTGCCAACCTTGCACGGCATCTTGATGTCGATCCCGAGGCTGCATTGCGCGCCACCAACGCCAAATTCACCCGTCGCTTTGAGGGGATCGAGGATGCGCTGGCCACTCTGGGCAAGACACCGCACCAAAGCGATCTGGCAGAGATGGACGCCCTTTGGGACGCGGTCAAGCGCACGGAAAAGGCCGTCTGAGGGGGCTGTCTGCCCCCGCCCTGACGGGCCCCCCGAGGATATTTCTGCTCGGAAGAAGGGTTAAGAGGCGGCTTTTTCTTCCAGCATCAGCCATTCTTCTTCGGCGTCCGACAGCGCGTTCTGGCGCGCCACAAGCGCGTCCATGGCTTTTTGGAATTTCACGGGGTTTTCGGTGAAAAGAGCGGGATCGGCCAAAAGCTCTTCGAGTTTGCCGATCTCGGCGGTCAGCCTGTCGATAACGGCGGGAAGTTCTTGCAGACGGTGCTTTTCGGTGAAGGACAGCCCTTTTTGTTGCGCTTTCTTTTCGGCTGGTTTTTCCTTTTTGGCCAAAGGCTTGCTTGCCTGTTTTGCCTCATGGAAATCACCGCCGCGCTGCATGCGGTAGTCGGTCCAGCCACCTGCATAAACAACGGCCTGCCCGTTGCCCTCCATGGCAATCGTCGTTGTCGCCACGCGGTCAAGAAAGTCGCGGTCGTGGCTGACCAAAAGCACGGTGCCGTCGTAGTCGCCCAGGATATCCTGCAGCAGATCCAGCGTTTCGATGTCCAGATCGTTGGTCGGTTCGTCCAGCACCAGCAGGTTGCTTTCGCGTGCCATGAGCCGCGCCAGCAAAAGCCGCGCCTTTTCGCCGCCCGACAGGGACCGGACCGGCGCGCGCGCCTGCGCTTCGTCAAACAGGAATTCCTTGAGGTAGCCCACCACATGTTTGGGTTGCCCCCGCACCATCACCTGATCGGATTTGCCCGACACGCCCAGCACCGGATCGCTGGCCAGATTTTCCCAAAGCGACATATCGGGGTCGAGCGCCGCGCGGGTCTGGTCGAAGACCGCGATATCAAGGTTCGTGCCCAGTTTGACATGGCCCGCATCGGGGTCCACTTGGCCAAGCAGCATCTTGATCAGCGTGGTCTTGCCCACGCCATTGGGCCCGACAAAGGCGATGCGGTCGCCGCGTTGCACGGTCAGATCGAAGTTCTTGACGATCTGTTTGCCGTCGTAGGATTTGGTCAGCCCGAAGGCCTCTACCACCTTTTTGCCGGATGTGGCACCGCCGTCAAAGGCCATGGCCGCCGTGCCTTGCCGTGTGATCTGCGCCGCCTTTTGCGCGCGCAGTTCCTGCAACGCCCGCACGCGGCCCTGATTGCGTTTGCGCCGCGCAGAGATGCCTTCGACAGCCCAACGGGCCTCGGCCTTGATCTTGCGGTTCAGCTTGTGGCGTTGCTGGTCTTCTTCTTCCCACAGCTTGTCGCGCCATGCCTCGAAATTCTCGAATCCCTCTTCGGCGCGGCGCACCTGCCCGCGGTCGATCCAGAGCGTCGCACGGGTCAGCGCGCGCAGAAACGCACGGTCGTGACTGATCAGCACAAACGCCGCGCGGGTCTGTTTGAGTTCCTGCTCGAGCCATGCAATCGCTTCGATATCCAAGTGGTTTGTCGGCTCGTCCAGCAGCATCAGTTCGGGCGCTTCGGCCATGAGTTTCGCCAGTGCCACACGCCGCCGTTCCCCGCCAGAGGCTGTGGCGACCGCGCCTTGGGGGTCGAATTTCAGACCCTCGGCGACCATATCGACCTTATA
>JBFEQR010000171.1:0-5624 GCA_041549425.1 Yoonia sp.
CTCGAGCGGAAAGCGCCGCAAGACACCCGCGCAGAAAGAGTGGATGGTCTGGATTTTCAAACCACCTGGCGTTTCGATGGCACGCGCAAAAAGGGTCCGCGCGTTGGCCAGTTGGTCCGCATCAATTTGCTGGTCCACGCCCAGTTCGCGCAATTCATCGCGCAGATTGTCATCGGCCATCATCGCCCAAGCGCCCAAACGCTGGAACAGGCGGTTCTGCATCTCGGCGGCGGCGGCCTTGGTGTAGGTCAGACAAAGGATGTTTTGCGGCGACACGCTTTCCAGCAAAAGCCGCGCCACGCGGTCGGTCAAAACCCGGGTCTTGCCCGATCCGGCATTGGCAGAAAGCCATGTTGACGCGCGCGGGTTGGCGGCATCGACCTGACGTTGGGTGGCGGCGTTGCGGTTCATTTCAGGATCACCGGTTGCGGGGCCTCATGGGTGTCCCATTCGCCGTAGCGCGACAGGTGATCATAGGTGCCTTGATCGGACTTGAGGAAAGACGCCAGGCGCGCGGTGTAGCCCCGATCCTGTTCGGACCAGCGGGTGAAAAGCGTCTCTAACTCTGCCCAAACCTGATCTGGCGGCTGCTTGGCAAGCGGCGCTTCGACGGTCTTCATCGCCGGATTCACACCGATAAAGGCGGCCCCCGCAACCTGCTTTGCACCAAGTTTTTCAAAGGCCCCGCGTTCCACCATCGCGGCCTCCAGCAGCAACTGTTTATCAAACTTTTCCTGCTGCTTTTCGGTCGGAACTGCGCCTGTCTTGTAGTCATAAATCAACGCCTGATCGTCTTCGGTCAGGTCTATCCGGTCGGCCTTGCAAGTCAGCCTGACGCCGGTTTTTGCTACCGCGATTTCGCCCCAAGCCTCTGTGATGGATTTGACAGACCGGCCCTGCCTTTCGACCTCATCGCTCAGAAACTGGCCCGCGACCCGTTCCATGCGCGCGATCCATTGGGCGCGGACGGTGGGCCACGGGCATTGTGCGACAAATTCTTCTTGGGCGATTTGCATCAGTGCCGTGCGGTCGTTTGCACCATGCCCTTCGTTGATGAACCGCTCAAGGATTTTGTGCACGATCGTACCGCGCAGGGGGGCATCGGCACTCGGAACCAACGGGTCCAGTTGCGACAGGCGCAGGACTTTGCGGGCATAAATCGCAAAAGGATCGCGGATGAGCGTTTTGATTTGTGTGACCGAAAGCTGATCCGGCCGCGCCTGTGGTGGTGGACAGGGTGCAGGACGTGGTTCAAGCGCTGTGCGCTGCGCCGCTGCAGACAGCTTTGCGGCCATATCCGTCCAATGCTGGCCGCGGTCCTGCATCGCCGCCAGCGCGGCAGGCCCGTTTTGCGCAGGCAATCCCTTCAGCAAATTGGTCAGCCGGTTCACCCAGCGCGAGGGCACCGTTTCAGCATCGGCAGAGCGTTTTGCGCGGGTGATCCAGACCTCTTTGCCCGCAATGGCCTGTTGATAGTCATGTGCGGACAGTCCGATGCGCCGTTCGGGCAACAAAAGCCCCGCTTTGGCCCGCATCGCACGGTTCAGCCACGGATCAGGGGCGGGCGCCTCTGGCCAGACGCCGTCGTTCATGCCGCCAAGGATCGTCAGATCGACGCCTTGCACCCGCGCCTCGAGCGTACCCCAGATCAGGATATCGGGATGGCCCGCATCGCGGTCGCGCACAGTGCCTTCGTTGATGATGCCGCCGAACAGGGCGGCGTAATCGCGTGCATTGATTTGCCCGCCAGCGGGGGCCGCCTGACGCATGTCGGCACATATCCGCGCCGCTTCGCGCCCTGCCGCTTCGTCCCAAAGACCGCCTGACCCCGTGGCATCAGGCCCTGCTGCAAGCCCCTCTGCCAGTTGCAGATGTTTTTCAAGGTAGGCGGTCAGCGGCTGCACGCCATGTTCTGCCTGCCCCGTGACAAAAGGCGCAAGCCACGCAACCCAATTGCTGCGATCTTCGTCATTGCCCGCCCATGCCATCAGATCATCCGCAGTTGGAAACGGCGGCCCGTAGCGGCGCAGGTGCAATTCCAGTTCACGGGTTTGAAGCAAATGATTGCCACGGTCAGAGCCGTCGGAATGGCACAAAGGGTGTTTGAGCAGGGTCAAAAGCGCCTCGCCCGTCAGGGGTTTGCCGAAAAGATCCGCAACATGGCGCAGAAACCGTCCTGGCGGTGACAGGGCAAGCGGAACACCGGCGCTGTCGTCGGGTTTGATATCCCAACGGTCAAGGGCGGCGGTGACCTGACGGGTCAGCATCCGGTCGGGCGAAATCAGGGCGGCAGTGATGCCATCTTGGGCGGCCTGACGCAGACGCAGCGCGATGGTTTCGGCCTCGGCGCGGGGCGATGCGGCCTCGACCAGCGTCAGGTCTTGGGTGGCCGCCATCAGATCGCCCAGTGCTGGCCCGTCCGTCAGCCATTGGCTGGTCACAGGCGCTGGGCGTAGCGAGAGCGAAATCAGCGCGTTGCGCTGCGGATGCGCGGGTGTGGCGGTGGTCCACGGGTGAACGTCGCTTCGGTCAAATCCCAATAGGTCCATCAGCCGCCGGAACCGGAATTGCGGGTGATCTTCGGCGGTCATGGTGTCGTCCATCACGTCCCAGACTGCGGTCGGCAGATCGAAATCAAAACCGGGCAGGATGATCGCCCCTTGCGGCAATTTGGCAACCGCCTGCATGAACAGCGCCGTCGCACCGCGCGAACCGGTCGACCCCGCCACGATCACAGGGTGCTGTGGCGGTGACTTTGCCCAGCGCGCGGCCAGTGTTTCGATCACCAGACGCTGTCGCGCCTCTTTGTCGGGATGGTCCTGATCTGCACCGAAATAAGGGGCGATGATCCTTAGAAACTGCAAAGCACGGTCCCAGTGACCGGATTCGTCGGATACATCCAGATTGGCAATGGCGTCGGGGCTGACGCCTTCGCCCTGCATTTCATCCATCAGATTGGCAAGGCTGTCTGACAGGTCATAAAGCGCTGCGCGGGGGGCCAGATCGGTCTGGGCCTCTAGCAGTTTGGCCACAAAGACCGACAGTTCCAGCCTGCGTTTCAAAGGCGACACCGCAGGCGGCAAGGCAAGCGATACAGGATCATCCGCCAGATCGGTGATCAGCCGGATGCGCGGCAAAAGACGGGCGGGACCCGCGTCAAAGACCGCCCTGATACGCCGCTGCATGCGGGTGGTGTTTACGTAGATTTCGACCTTGGCCCAGTCGGTGGGCGATAGGGCCGCACCGCGCTTTTCCAGCCCGTCAACAAGCCCTTGGGCAAAGTCGATGCCGGGTGCGCTGCCAAAAATCCGCGGGGTTGGCGTGGGGTCAAACATCAAGCATCGCCTCGGCCAGCGGGATGCTGGCGGGTTGGCCCACGTCGCACCACAGCCCGTCGTAAACCGCGCCAAAAAGACCGTCGCGTCTGGCGATGATGTCCCATGCGCGGTTCATCGAAAACGCGTCCTCCTTGATTTCGGCCAAGACGTCCGTGCGTATGATTTGCACACCGGTGTAGATCATGTCGGGCGCGCGGCGCAGGTGCCCCGTTTGATCAAGCGCAAAGTCGCCCGCGCCAAGATGGCCCCGCACATTCGGTTTCGGGACGATCAGCAAGAGGGCCTCCATCTGTGGTTGCCAAGCGTCTTGCAGAATCTGGATCGGGTTGTCACCCCGCCAGACGGCATCGGTGTTCATGGTGACAACAGGGCTTGAGCCCAGCAAAGGCAAGGCATGGCGCAGCCCGCCGCCGGTTTCGCGCAGTAGGTCGGTTTCATCGGAAAACACGACATCCCGCGTTGCAAGATGCGTTTTCAGAGCCGCGCCAAAGTAGTGCAGGTTCACCACCTTTGGCCCGACATCTGCGGCGTCAACAAGCGCAAGGGCGTGATCAATCAGGGGCTTTTCGGCAACCTTGATCATCGGTTTGGGCTGGTCTTTGGTCAGCGCCCCCATGCGGGTGCCCTTGCCAGCAGCAAAAAGCATAACCGGCAGCCTCATGGGCGCAATCCGGCAAGGAATGTGGGTGTTGGTGCAGGGACCGTGTCCAGCACCGCTTGTCGCAGGTTGGCCAGTGCCGGATTTGCAAGGTCGGCTTCGATATAGCGCCAGACGCGGGGGATCAGATCGACGTAGTGCGGCTTGCCATAGGCCAGTGCGAGCCGCGCAAAGATGCCCAGAATGCGCAAATTGCGCTGGATCGCGATACAGGCAAGTTGCGTTGTGAAATCGGGGCCCAACCTGGTCTGTTCTGCGAAATACGCATAGATGTCGTCGGCCAGCGTTTGCCCTACATCGCGCCGCGCGTCACGGATCAATGACACCAGATCATATCCGGCAGGCGCGACAAAGGCGTCCTGAAAATCAAGCAGCCCGACGCGATCGGTGCCTTTGTGTGCGGGCCGCCAGATCAGGTTTTCTGCGTGGAAATCCCGCAGGGCCAGCCTGTCGGCCACGGGGGCATGTTCCATCAGCGCCTTTTGCATCTCGCTTTGCAGATCAGTGATATCTGCGCGGCTGTAGTATGACCCGACCAGATCAAGCAGGGCGGCACCCTCTTGTGCGGTCAGCGCGGGCAGGTCGGGTGGCGGAGCGACGCGATGCAACTTGACCAGCACGTCGGCGGCGCAGCGATACAGTTCTTTCTCGTGGGACGGGTTGTGGCGTAGCCATGTCGCAACATCTTGACCGCCAAGATCGGTCAGGATCATCAGACCGGCATCGGGATCATGCGCCAGAACATGGGGCGGGGCCAGATCGTGTTGCGAAAGGAATGCAGCGATCTTGGCAAATGGGACGGTGCTTCCGTCATTTTCGGGCGCGTCATCCATCAGGATGACGGACTGCGCCCCCTTGGTCAGCCGCCAATATCGGCGCGCGGACGCATCGCCCGGGATCGGGTTTTGGTCCCAGTCCTTCCAGAAGCTTCGGCCCAGAAAATCCGCGATGATACCGCCGCGCTCAGTCATCAAGAACACGCAGGCGGTCGCCCCATGGATCAGGGCCAGAAATGGTAACCTCATGTCCGCTGTCATGTGCCACAAATGCGAGGCGCAAGGCGCTGGCAGGGGCGGCATCGCCAAGCCTGTCCGGCCATTCGATCAGGCAAATCGCGGTCTCGAATGCCTCTTCCAACCCCAGTTCGAACGCTTCATCCGGATGGGTCAGGCGATAAAGATCACAATGCCAGATATCCCCATCATCGGCTTCGTAAGTTTGTACGATGGTGAAAGTGGGCGAAGGCACATCCTCCATCCGTCCCAGTCTTGCGCGGATCAGGGCGCGGGCGAATGCGGATTTGCCCGCGCCGATATCCCCCTCCAACAACAAGGTGTCGCCCTTGGCCAGCAATGGCGCCATGCGCGCGGCCAAGGTTGCGGTTGCCGCTTCATCGGGAAGGTGTTTTTGGAACAGTGGGGGGATCATGTGCCTACACTATGGTGTTGGGCACTTGCTGCAAGCGTAAATCAGGCTTTGCGCACCAATATTGCAGGGTCGATCTGTGTCAGCTTCTGGATCACGGGGCGCATCGGTGGTGCGATGGCAAACCGGACCATCGTCATGCCGCCCGCGATGGGGATCGCATGGCAACGCAGGTGACGGCCATCAATCAGCATCGCGTTTTC
>JBFEQR010000172.1:0-5618 GCA_041549425.1 Yoonia sp.
CATCTGATACCAGCGTGAATTTGCACCTGCAAAGTACAAGGGCACCACCCTTGCGCCGGATGTGCGGATCATTTTGGCGGTGAAAAGGTTCCATTCTTCCTCGATCATCGGACCGAACAGCGAATTAGACGAGGCGACAACACCCGAAGGAAACAGCGCAACCAGACCGCCCTCATTCAGATAGGCCATGGCTTGTTTGCGCATCGCGACCATCTTGGCCTGCGCGTTTTCTTCGTGGGGAAAGGGGACGGGGATCAGGAACTGACCGGCACTTTCGTCCAGACCTGTCAGGAACGCGCGGGTCAGAATGCGGTAATCGGGACGCACGCGTCCGATCAGCTCTGCCATGATCATCCCGTCGACAAGGCCGTGCGGATGATTGGCCACCACAACGACAGGGCCGGTTTTCGGAATGCGCTCAAGCTGCTCTTGCGGGGTCAGCAGATCAATCCCCATCACGTCCAGTGCACCGCGCCAAAAGGCCTGTCCATGCAACTTGCCGCGTTTCTCGAACCGGCGGACCATCCGCAAAATCCGGATTTTGCCCGTGCACCATTCAATCGACTTGATGATCGTGCGACGCGCAGGGCTGTCAAAGGTTTCCGAATAGGTCAGGCCGCGACGGTCATAGACCTGCGGGACCGGACCGGTTTCATCCGCAGCGACGGGCGCTTTCGAGGTCGTTTCAGTCAATTTTCTTGTCCTGTGCGATCCACGTCGGGGCTAGTCACCCTCACCAAACTTGTCGGCAACAAGGTTCCTGATCGCGGTGGCAAGCTCTTCGGCCTGGGGTCCGCGTGTTTCGACGTCGATGAATGTGCCGATCGAGGCGGCCAACATCAACAGCCCCATGATGCTGTCGCCGCTCGTTGTTTCGCCATCCTTGCTGACGGTGGCGTCCGCGTCAAAGCTTTCGACAACTTCGACCAGTTTGGCCGAGGCACGGGCGTGCAGGCCTTTGATGTTCTGGATTTCAAGTCGCATCTTGGTCATTGGGCCACCCCGCCATTGTGGCTGTCGATATATTTATGTGCAGCGGCAATGGCCGCATCCACGGCCTCTTGCACAGAAGCGCGGCGCGATTTGGCCAGCTTGATCAGCATGGGCAAATTCGCGCCATAAAGAATGCGCCGGTTGGACGGGCTACATGCGCGCAGCGAAAGATTGGTGGGCGAGCCGCCAAACATATCGGTCACGATGACAACACCGTCACCGGTATCCACTGCGTCGGCTGCCTCGCAGATTTCCTGCTGTTTGGCAGAGCGGTCGTCATCAGGACCGATGGCAATACTGACCATATTCGGCTGCGGGCCAATGACATGTTCAACTGCTGCGTGATACTCTTGCGCCAGCCCACCATGTGCTACGATGACGATACCAATCAATCCGTGTGTCCTTCGTTCCCATGCGCCGCACGACGCTCAAGCTCGCGATGACGTTTAGACACATGCCAGCCGTCCTGTGCAAGGGCAGAAGCAAGACGTTCGGTCATCATCACGGACCGGTGTTTGCCGCCCGTGCAGCCAAAACCGATCGACAGATGCGCCTTGCCCTCTTCCTTATGGGCGGGCAGCAGCAAATCGGCCAGCCCCTTGATCTGTGCAAAAAACGGATCGAAACGGGGGTCGGCGGCGACATATGCGGCCACCTCGGGATCGCGCCCGTCGCGTGCGCGCAGGGCTGCGTCCCAGTGGGGATTGCGCAAAAAACGGCAGTCCATCACGATATCCAGCCCCCGCGGCAGGCCGCGTTTGTAGGAAAAGGAATGTAGGGTAATGCCCAGACTGCGCCCGTCGCCGGTGCCGAACCATTGTCCCACCTCGGCCTTCAGATCATGGGGTGACAGACCGGTGGTCTCGATCAGGACGTCGGCCCGCGCACGGACCGGTACCAGCAACGCGCGTTCCGCAGCGATACCCACGATAGGCGGCTCTGCAGGAGCAAGCGGATGCCGCCTGCGGGTTTCGGAATACCGTTTCAGCAGCTCTTCTTCGGTCGCATCAAGGTAAAGCACCTGTGCGGTGAAATCGCTTTGCCCCGCCAGTTGGTCGATTGCCGTACAAAGCGCATCAATCCCGAAATCACGGTTGCGCACGTCAAGGCCCAGCGCCAGTGGACGGGTTGGGGGCGGTCCATCCAGCAAGCGCGGCAACAGCGACAGGGGCAGGTTGTCGATGACCTCATACCCCATATCCTCAAGCGCGTTGATCGCCGTTGAACGTCCCGCACCGGATGGGCCGGTAACCAGCACGATTGCAGGCGGCATCGCTTTTTCAGGGTCGGTGGCCGCTGCCGTCATCTATCGCTCCACCCGGTTTTCAGGAATTGCAGGAGTGCTGGGACAAATTGTGGGCCGTCTGCGCGCCAGATCAAGGGCAGATCGCGTTCCAGAAGGGTGATTGTGCCACGCTCGGGCAGCCGGTCTGTGGTTGTCCGGTCAAGATCGACCACAAGACACACCGTTGCGCGGGCCACAGGGCGCGCTTCCAGCAGGCCGACACCGCGCGCTTCGATCAAACCGGAAAGGGTCGCAGGACAACTTGCCATGACCTGCCCGTCCTGCATTTCGAGAATGGTGCGGTCATCGGAAACCAGATCACAGCCCAACGCCATCAGTTGCAGCCCGATCGTTGATTTTCCGCTGCCTGATGCCCCCGTGATCAACACTGCGTTGTCGTGCAAGGACACACAGGTGGCATGGAGGGTCTGTGCCATCTTCTAGATCGGCAAGCCAACGACAAAACGCGCGCCCAAAGGCTCTGACGTCGGGTCCGCATCGGTGGGGCGGATATTTTCGGCCCAGATCACACCGGCATGGGCCGTGACGATCTGTTTGGAAATCGCCAGACCAAGGCCGGAGTTGTTGCCGAACTGACCGGCGGGCCGTTCGGAATAAAAGCGCTGGAAAATCTTGGTCAATGAATCGTCCGGAATGCCGGGGCCTGTATCCTCGACCACGACCAGCACGCGGTTCTTGCGGGTCCGCGCCCAGATCCGGATCGCATCACCTTTTTCACAGAACGAAATCGCATTGGTGATCAGGTTGACAAAGACCTGCGCCAGACGCCCTTCAAGCCCCTGCACCATGATCGGATCTGACGGTAAATCCGCCACGAAATCAACGCCGCGCAGCTTGGCATCCTTGCCAAGGAAATCCGCGATATTATGCAGCATCTGGATCAGATCAAAGGTCTCTTCCTCTTCCTTGACCAGCTCACTGTCCAGACGTGAAGCGTTCGAGATGTCACTGACCAAACGGTCCAGACGTTTCACGTCATGTTCGATGATTTCCAGCAATTGCTCGCGCTGATCTTCGCGCTTGGCCAGACGCATGGTCCCCACGGCAGAGCGTAGCGAGGCCAGCGGGTTCTTGATTTCATGGGCGACATCGGCGGCGAACTGTTCGTTGCTTTCAATGCGTTTATAAAGTGCGCGCACCATACTACGCAGCGCGCCGGACAAACGCCCGATTTCATCAGGGCGACCCGTGAAATCAGGGATGCGGACCTTTACGGGCGACATCTTGCGGGCATTCTTTTCCTGACTGGCTTCTGCGGCGGTGGCCAATTGGGCCAGCGGGTTGGCAATGGTAGAGGCCAGCACAAGGCTCAGGCCAATACTAACCATCACACCGACAAGGAAAAGGCGCAGATACTGCTCGCGTTCGCGGCGTAAAAGGCTGTCGACCTCGCCTGCCGCAGTCGTCACCGCAATCACACCAACGGCCACGTTATTGCGCATGATCGGCGTAGTCACGACAAAGCTGGTTTCGCCCATAACCTCCGAAGCCTGCAGCCGTGTGCCGTTCTCGATCGCGCTGCGCACGGCCTCTTGCGACAGTTTCATCTGCTCTTCGACCGCATCCTCATCGGGCCCGCTCCAGGGCATCAGGCCCACCAGGCGCGCCCAGTTCGATGCAAAGAAATCGGTCAGAAGTGTGCCGCCGATCTGTTTCTCAAGCTCGGACTGTTCAGCGGGTGAAAGTGTGCCCTGCGCATTGGCGATCAAGGCTGCGCTAGTGGAAAACACCGCCACATCGACACCGCCGCGCAGGTCCAGCGCAGCAAGCGTTTCCTTTGCATCAACGCCATCGCCGGTTGCCAGATTGACCGGCGCAATCGCGGGCAACTGCGCCTCGAACACGTCCGCGATCAACTGTGCTTCATTGATCAGACCGTTCGCACGCTGGAACGCCAGACTATCGCGCGACGGGCTGAGATACAGCACGCCGGAAATCAGCATGACCAAAGCAATCAGGTTGAACGTCACGATCTTGCGGGCAATCGGGGAATGGCGCAGTGTTGCAAGGCGGCCGCGCTGTACCCCAGACGCGCTTACACCTGCACCGTCAACCCAGTCGTCACCAATTACAAAATCGGGCGAGCGCGCCGCGGAGCGCACCGACTGAAGATCGCGCACATCTATTTTGGGCGCCGCAGTCATGTGCTACTCTTCGTTGTAGCGGTATCCGATACCGTAGAGCGTTTCGATCGCGGAAAACTCATTGTCCGTGTTACGCATCTTCTTTCGCAGCCGCTTGATATGGCTGTCGATTGTCCGGTCATCCACATAGACTTGGTCATCATAGGCAACATCCATGAGTTGGTCGCGGCTTTTCACAAAACCGGGACGCTGGGCAAGAGCCTGCAACAACAAGAATTCGGTGACGGTAAGCGATACGTCTTGCCCTTTCCATTTCACTGCGTGTCGCAGCGGGTCCATGACCAATTCACCGCGCACCATAACTTTGGTTTCTTCGGTTTCTTCGATCTCTTCGCCGGCAATGGCATCCTGACGACGCAAGAGAGCGCGAATCCGTTCTACAAGAAGACGTTGCGAAAATGGCTTTTTTACGTAATCATCTGCGCCCATTCTAAGGCCGAGCACTTCGTCGATCTCGTCATCCTTGGACGTCAGGAAAATAACGGGCATCGTGGTCTTCTGGCGCAGGCGCTGAAGCAAATCCATCCCGTCCATCCGTGGCATTTTGATGTCCAAAACCGCCATATCAGGCATGCGCTTGTTAAACGCCTCCAAGGCAGATTGACCATCATTGTAGGTCTCGACCTCAAATCCCTCAGCCTCCAACGTCATGGAAACCGACGTAAGAATATTCCGATCATCATCAACAAGAGCAATTCTCGACATAAAGTCTTCCCCTAACTGGCCTGTGTAAACACTAACGCAAAAACCCAGTCTTTCCATCCCTTTATCAAAGCGAATCAACCAATAGCGCGACCCGTGTCACAAAAATGCCTTAATTCGTCGAATTTGGCAAAAATGACGCCTGATATTTTCTCCAGCTCCGCAGGAACCCGCTGTGATTGCGCTAACATTCATTTGATTGCGCTAACTTTGACATCTCGGGGTATCGGCCCGTGAAACCTTGGTGTTAATGGTAGCCATCGCTGGCCATTCCGGCCTCATATCTAAAGGAGCGAACCCATGGACCAAGGTAAGGTCAACCCATCGATGAAACTTGAAGATCAAGGCATCACAGGGCTGGGTTATGTGTATTACAACCGCTCTGAGGCCGAGTTGCACGACGCTGCGGTCGCCGCAGGCGAAGGTGTGACAGGCAAAGGCGGCACATTCCTTGTCACAACCGGCAAGCACAC
>JBFEQR010000173.1:0-5614 GCA_041549425.1 Yoonia sp.
ACGCCTTTATAAGCTCATGTTTTTATTATGTTTAATCAAATACCTTGAAGCGAACCTCTTAGATTCGTGCACGCTTATGCCCCATTGGCATTCAACCGACAGGACCGAGCCCGCGACCATCATCGACGTCATGCAGACAGGTTTGCGCCTTTGCGGGCTGTGCCTGCAGGCTTATTCCGCCGCTTTCGGATGGCTGCCCGCTGACAATGCGCTCCATGCATCATATTGCGATAGAAAGATTTTACCGTCCATTTGGTCCAGAAAATGGGACCGTTCCAGCCGATCCATGACCGGACCCTTCACTTCGCTCAGATGTAGCACAACGCCCATGTCTTTCAGGCGGTGGTTGATGGCCTCAAGGCTTTCAAGCGCCGAATAATCGACCTCGTTCACCGCCGAGAACATCAGAACCACGTTCCGCACCGCCGATCCGTTTGTCACACGCTTCTGGATCAGGTCTTCGAGAAAGCGGGCGTTGGCGAAATACAGGCTTTCGTCGACGCGCAAGGTGACAAGCGTAGGGTCGGTTTCCACTTTATGACGGTGGATGTTGCGGAAATGATGGCTGCCTGGGACAAGGCCGACCTCTGCCACGTGGGGGCGCGAGGTCTTGTAAAGGTGCAACAGGACCGAAATCGCCACGCCGGACGCAACACCTACTTCGACACCCATCCCCAGCGTCAGGGCAATCGTCACGAACACCGCCGTAAAATCGGCGCGCGAATAGCCCCATGTTTTCTGCAGGATCGACAAATCAACAAGGCTTAGCACGGCGACAATGATCGTCGCGGCCAGTGTCGCGTTCGGCAGATAGTAGACCAGCGGCGTCAAGGCCATCGCCGCAAAGGCAAGACCCACTGCGGTATAGGCCCCTGCGGCAGGGGTCTCTGCACCGGCGTCAAAATTCACGACAGAGCGTGAAAAACCGCCCGTCACCGGATAGCCGCCTGTGAACGCAGCCCCGAGATTGGCCGCGCCCAGACCGATCAACTCCTGATCGGGGTCAATGCGCTGGCGCTTCTTGGCAGCCAGCGTTTGGGCCACGGAAACGGATTCCACAAAACCGATTACCGAGATCAGGATCGCAGGCATCAAAAGCGCGCCCATCAGGTCGGGTGAAAAGCTTGGCAGGGTCAGGGGTGGCAGGCTTTGCGGGACTTCGCCCACAATCCGCACACCTTGCCCGTCCAGACCGAACAGCCAGACCGCCACGGTCGTGGTCACAACAGCGGCAACCGGCCCTGCCTTGGTCAGGATATCGGCCAGCAGGGCAGACGCGCCCAGCCTGCGCAGCGCGGGCTTGAGGTGCTTGCGCACCCAGAACAGGAAACCCGTCGCCGACACCCCGATCACAACGGTGATCCAGTTGATGTCGCCCAGATGCGCAAAGATCGAACCCAGCATTTCCGGCAAGGTATGCCCGTGCGCGCTGATCCCGAGGATATGCTTCAGCTGGCTTGTGGCGATCAGTATCCCCGATGCCGTGATAAAGCCCGCAATCACCGGATGGCTCAGGAAATTCGCCAGAAAGCCCAGACGGAACACACCCATCAGAACCAGAAAACCGCCCGAGAGAAACGCCAGCGTCAGTGCGGCCACGGCATAGCCTGCCGTGCCCTGCTCTGCCACCTGCCCGATCGCCGATGCCGTCAAAAGCGAAACCACAGCAACCGGCCCCACGGCCAGTGTCCGGCTGGTGCCGAAGATGGCATAAAGGACAATCGGCGCAATCGAGGCATAGATGCCGGCTTCGGGGGGAAGCCCTGCCAACAGCGCATAGGCCAGCGATTGCGGGATCAGCATGATCGTCACAATCACGGCCGCAATCATGTCATTGGACAGGGCGGCTTTGTTGTATGTACGGCCCCAATCAAGGACCGGCAGATATCGGGAGAATTGCATGGCGTTGTCGCACTTTCATTTTCGTGCGGACGGACCCATCATGACCCGTCCGCGCCTTTTGCCGGATTCTGTTCGCACGATCCGGCCAAAGGATCAGGTTCAAATCACTTGGCCGGAACGGCGCGATTTTCGGGCATTGGCCGCTTTTTGGCTTCAAGGAACGACCACAGCGTCGCCGAGCGCGTACCGGTCCGGCAATAGGCCAGAACGGGGCGCGGTACCTCTTGCAGGGCCGCGTCAAAGGCATCGACATCCGCGTCCGCGATCATGCCAGGCTGGACCGGCACATACCGCGCCGCGATCCCCGCGGCTTTGGCGGCTGCCGCGATCTGCGCGAACGACGGCTGGTCTGCGGCCTCCCCGTCGGGGCGATTGCAGATGATCGCGCCAAAGCCTGCACCCTTGAGCGCAGCGATATCCTCGGCGGTGATTTGCGGGCTGACAGAAAGGGTGTCAGTGATTTTTCTCAGGTCCATGTTGTGGCTTTCTACTGGTGGCCAAGTTGGCAGGCGTGACGTCGTCATCGGCGGATTGCATGTGATCCATCAAAGGCCGTTGATCGGCACCTTCAGCATCGGGTTGCCGTCCGCGTCCTTGGGCACTTCGCCCGCGCGCATGTTCACTTGCAGCGAGGGGATAATCAGCTTGGGCATTCCCAGCGTGGCGTCACGCTCTGTGCGGAATTTGACAAAGTCTTCCTTTGTCTTGCCGCGACCAACGTGGATGTTGTGTTCCTTTTCGTCGGCCACCGTGGTTTCCCACGCGATATCGCGCCCGTTGGGACCATAGTCATGACACATGAACAGACGTGTTTCGTCGGGCAGGGCCAGAACTTTCATGATCGAATTATAAAGCTCTTCTGCGCTACCACCGGGAAAGTCACAGCGTGCAGACCCGCCATCGGGCATGAACAGCGTATCACCGACAAAGGCCGCGTCGCCCATGACATGCACCATACACGCCGGAGTATGCCCGGGTGTGTACATGGCAAAGCACTGCATCCCGCCGATCATATAGGTGTCGCCATCCTCGAACAGCGCATCGAACTGGCTGCCGTCGCGCTGGAACTCTGTGCCTTCGTTGAAGACCTTGCCAAAGACGTCCTGAACAACCGTAATCTTGGAGCCGACGCCGATCTTGCCGCCCAGCTTTTCCTGAATATAGGGGGCCGCTGACAGGTGGTCAGCGTGGACATGGGTTTCGATGATCCATTCCAGTTTGAGGCCTTGTTTCTGGACCTGCCGGATCAGTTCGTCGGCGTGGTCAAAAGTGATCCGCCCCGCGGCATAGTCGATGTCCATCACGCTATCGACAATGGCACAGGCGTTGGACGCGGGGTCCTTGACGATATAGCTGATTGTATTCGTGGCCTCGTCGAAAAAGGCCTGTACCTCGGGTTTTACATCCATGTTTACAGGATAGTCAGTCATTTCTTTTGTCTCTCTTGAAATCAGGTCAGGTGGCGGGTTTCGCGCCATGCTTGATAGCCGGTTTGACGGCTATTCGGTGCTGCAGGTCTTGATGCCGACAATGCTGTAAAGCGGGCAGTTGCCGACCAAAGCGGTCAAGGTAAAGACCGCGGCGACGATCAATGCGAGCCAGAACAGGATGCCGCTTCCCAAGGCAGATGTGCCCAGGGCCAGGAACGCCAGAACTGCAGCAACGGCCAAACGGACACCGCGATCGATTTTTCCCATATTCGTGGTCATGTCTTTCTCCAATCAGAATCATTGGAAATGACATTGGCACAGTGACAGGAAATACTTTGGTGACTTGGTCACCAAACTTTTCAATCGCGCCGCAAAAGGCGAATTTTTCGCCCGCAGGCGCGATATTTACAGATGCCCACCGGCTGATTTCACCATCCGCGCAAGCCCTTCCCTGTCGATCAGGCGGACCTCGCCGCGCGATTGTTCGACCCAGCCGCGGCGCTGGAACTCGGACAAGGTGCGCGAAATGACTTCCCGCGCGGTGCCAAGCTCGGTGCCAAGAACGGCATGGGTTGCGTGTATAGTGTCGTCGCTATCGGCCAGCTCCAGCAATCGCGCGGCAAGGCGGACGTCCATGCGCTGGAACACGATATCATCAATCAGCGTGAACAGATCGGTGATGCGCCGCGAATAGGCGGTAAAGACAAATTCGCGAAACACCGGCGATTTGCCTACCAGTTCGTCAAAGGTCTTGCGCGGGATGGCGACGGCGGTGACGTCAGTCTCGGCCGTGCCTTCTGCTGAATAATCCTCAAAGGCCAGCATGCAGGCGGTCGTCAGAACGCAGCTTTCACCTGCGTGGACACGGTAAAGAAACACCTCGCGGCCGGTGTCGGACTTCTGCTGCACCTTGACCGAGCCATCCAGAAGTAACCAAAGATTATCCGCCGTTTGCCCCGGCGCAAAAATCTCGGTGCCAGCGGGGACCGAGACGATCTTGCTGCCTGCTTCCAGCTCTGCCTTGATGTTGGGTGGCAGTCGGTTGAGACCTTTGAACTTGTTAATCCATGAACCTTCCATTGTGTCGCTTCTTTCTTCGGCCAATTTCCGCGTGACCCTGCACGCCTTCGGTCCAGCGTAACGGGCCGCGCGGCGCGGCAAAAGAGATTTGGACAAAAATACCGGTCATTCCGGCTGACAGATATCCCCCGCCATCGCCGCACGGATCGTGCGAAGCCCCAGCGCGACGATGGTCACGACAAGCAAGGCAAGCAGCGCGAAACCGGCCATTCGATAGGGGGCGGCATCCGTCATGGTCCCATATCGCAAAACCGCCGTCGTAAGTGCAGCCAACGGGAACGACAGCGCCCAGAACGACATTGCAAAGGGCAACCGCAGCAAGCTTGGGATCTGAACGGCGACCAGTGCTGCAAAAAAGATGGCGAGGCTCAGAAAGATATGGGCCATGGCGTCGATGGTGCCGCCATTCAGCTCAACCCAGGCCAACAACGCCACCGAGGGCGGGGCAATCAGGATCACCAAGGTCGGACGCAGTTTACCCGGCAGCGGATCGTGAAAAATCAGCCGGTTGAAGACCAGTGTCAGCAACACAAGCCAGAACAGCATGCCGACCGAAAAGAAATACCAACTGACTTCAAACAGCCCCAGATGTGCGCCACCCAGCGGCAAGATCACATTGGCTACTGCGGGAATAAACCATGCGGGCGACATCATCGCCGGACCAAACGGGCGGTGCGAAATCCACGCCGACACAATAACGACAGTCAAAATGGCCTGCACGATCGCGCCGAAAACCCAAAGACCTGCGGAAACCGCAGGCATGCTGGTCTGCAACAGCAGCGACAACAACAGCAGCGAAATATTCAAGGCAGGAAAAAAGGACAGCCGGACAGGATGGTTCCATTCCTCGGCCACCTGTCGGGGATATTTGATGGCCTTCAGACCATAAAGCGCCGCCAAAACAACAAGGGCAAACGCCCCGACCCACGTCATCAAGACCGAAAGGCCCGCAAGCCCTGCCGCCCGCAGCGAAAGAGCAAGGCCAAGAAGACCCATAGTCACCCCGAAGAAAGTAATCGGGAAATGTTCCAGCCAAGACTGCGGTACAGTCGTTTCCAATCGGGCCTGTTCGGAAGGTTCAGTGGCGTTCATCGGGTGAAATCCTTTGGTGTCGCGCTCCGGCGCGAAGCATGAAAATCGGGCTGCGGCCCATTGTTGGCGGGACGGTGATAAGAGGTTTTCAGATCTTTTCTCCAGAATTG
>JBFEQR010000174.1:0-5599 GCA_041549425.1 Yoonia sp.
CTTTGTCGCCGAGCTGGCGCATTGTTTTGGCTTTCGGGCCGATGAAGGTGATGCCGTTGGCTTCGCAGGCATCTACGAAATCGGGGTTTTCCGACAGCAGGCCATAGCCGGGGTGGATCGCATCCGCGCCGGACATCTTGGCCACACGGATGATTTCCTCAATCGAAAGATAAGCCGCCACAGGGCCGAGGTCTTCGCCGATCCGGTATGCCTCATCCGCTTTGAAACGATGCAGGCCCAGCTTGTCCTCTTCTGCAAAGACGGCGACCGTCTTTTTGCCCATTTCATTGGCGGCGCGCATGATGCGGATCGCAATCTCGCCGCGGTTGGCAATGAGGATTTTCTTGAAGTCGGCCATAGTTTGTCCTTTCGCAGTTGCAGCATTCGTAAGCAGCAAATGACGCAACGTCTAGAATTTTATGGATGGGACCGCAGCGTGGCTGGCAAATCTGCCAGCGTTCTTGTGCCAAGTTGTCCCATATTGCTGATCATGTCCTGACGCAGGATATCCAGAACATGTGCCGCACCTGCTTCGCCCAAAGCGGCGAGCCCATAGTGGAACGCGCGTCCCAGCATCACGAAATCAGCGCCCAAAGCCAGTGCGCGCAGGATATCAAGCCCACCTGCTATGCCGCTGTCAAAGATGACGGGCAGGGTGGTGGCCGCGCGCACCGCTGGCAGGGTTTCTACGCTCGATGGCCCGCCGTCAAACTGGCGCCCAGCGTGATTGCTGACCCAAAGCGCATCGGCACCTTCGTCTGTCAGGCGCGCGGCATCGTCGGGGCGGTTCACCCCCTTGACGATCAGCGGCCCGTCCCACGCGTCGCGCAGGGCCTTGAAATAATCCCAGTCAGGCGAGGTGCGCAAAAGATAGCCGATGTGCTGGTTCGAGGGCAGGGCACTGCGGTTGTCGGAATAGCTTTCCATCAGGCGCAGACGGGGCATGCCTGTTTTGCGGATGCCATTCAGCCACGCAGGACACTGCGCTGCCTGCATCGCCAGACGCGGGGTCAGTTTCGGCGGGTTGGTCAGCCCGCCGCGTGTCTGGCGCTCGCGCCGCGAGGCGACAGGCACGTCAACCGTAAGGACAATCGTATGAAAACCAGCAGCCTTGGCCCGCCCAAGGATATCGTCGCGGATGACGGGGTCACGCGGCGGATAAAGCTGGAACCACGCGTGTGCGCCTGCGTGCGGCCCCACATCTTCGGGCAACTGGCTGGCAACTGTGGACAGCGTATAAGGAATACCTTCTTTCGCTGCCGTGCGCGCCAGCATCTGTTCGGCCCCCGGCCAGATCAGGCCCGACATGCCAACAGGGGCGATGCCTACAGGCAGGGGGTGCTCATGGCCCAGCAAGGTGGTCGTCAAATCGGGATCGAACTCGCCATGCAGGATCGAGGGGTTCAGCAGCACTTCGTCCAGCTTGCTGCGGTTTCGGGCTTGCGTTGCCTCAACACCTGTGGCGCTGTCGAGGTATTCCCAGACAAAATGCGGAATGCGGCGACGGGCGCGGGATTTCAGGTCGGCAATGGCGGGATAGCGGCTGTGTAATGTCATAGGGGCAAACTATGGCGGTCGGGGTTGGCTTGGCAATCAATGAATGCGTTTGACCATGCTTTCCCCACGCGACACAATGGCGGCAAAAGCCGTGTGCACAGCACCCGCAAACTCCGCTTATGAAATGGACCCTACGGATGAGATACGTCAAACCTGAAACCTTCGATGCTGCCGCTGCCGTGCTTGCCGCAGAAGCAGGCGTCGCGCGCATTCTGACGGGCGGTACCGATGTGCTTGTCATGCTGAAGGCCGAAGTGGTCGAGCCCGATTTGATGGTTGACCTCAAACACTTGCCCGGCATGCGCGAAATTGTGCAAGAAGACGGCGGCTTTCGCATCGGGGCTGCTGTGACGGCGGCCGAAATGGGTGAATACAAGGCGCTGAAGGCGGCATGGCCCGGCGTTGTCGAAGGGGCAGAGCTGATCGGCTCAACCCAGGTGCAGAACCGTGCGACCATGGCGGGCAACCTTTGCACAGCATCCCCTGCCGCTGATTCTGTGCCTGCGATGGTCACAGCCAATGCCGTCGC
Organism: Yoonia sp.; assembly: GCA_041549425.1. Classification (GTDB taxonomy): domain Bacteria; phylum Pseudomonadota; class Alphaproteobacteria; order Rhodobacterales; family Rhodobacteraceae; genus Yoonia. The sequence goes on from JBFEQR010000174.1 coordinate 2,087, forward strand.
GCGTTTGCACGGGCCCGAAGGGGTACGCGATCTGCCGGTGGCCGATATTCCCAACGGACCGGGCAAGACGGCGCTGGCAAAAGGTGAATTCATTACGTCCATCTTCCTGCCTGCGCGCCCCGACCACGCAGGCGACGCCTACCTGCGTTTCACACCGCGGACCGAAATGGACATCGCTGTGTCTTCTGCTGCCGTCAGTCTGGCCTTGGACGCGGACGGCACCGTGACCGAAGCCCGCGTTGCGCTTGGCGCTGTTGCACCCACTGTGCGTCTGGTGCCTGATGCCGCTGCCGCCCTTATCGGCAGCAAGCTTGACGATGACGCGATCACCGCCCTTGTCGCCGCGGCGCAGGCCGCCTGTTCCCCCATCACCGACAAACGCGGCACAATCGAATTCCGCACCACAACCGCAGGCGTGCTGGCCAAACGCGCTGCACGCATTGCTTACACCCGCGCCGGAGGCACATCATGAAGTCGATCCCAGTTGAAACCACCATCAACGGCGACCGGACAGAGTTCCTTTGCCAGCCTGATGAAAGCCTGCTGGACGTGCTGCGCGACCGCCTTGGGCTGACCGGCGCCAAAGAAGGCTGCGGCACGGGCGATTGCGGTGCATGCAGCGTCACGATGAACGGGCGCGTGGTCTGTTCCTGTCTCGTGCTGGGCGTCGAGACCGAAGGCGCCGAGATCGAAACCATCGAAGGCATGGCCAAAGGCGAAGAACTGCACCCCTTGCAGCGCGTGTTTCTGGAAGAGGCCGCCCTGCAATGCGGCATCTGCACGCCGGGCATTCTGGTTGCGGCAAAATCGCTTTTGGAAAAGAACCCCGATCCGACCGATACCGAAGTCCGCTACTGGTTGGCGGGCAATCTTTGCCGTTGCACCGGCTATGACAAAATCGTCAAGGCGGTCCAGAAGGCCGCTGCAGAAATGAGGGCTGCATAACATGGCATTTGATGAGCAGGCAAAGCGTACATTCAACGTCGTCGGCACCCGCGTGCCGCGTCCCGACGGCATCGACAAGGTCACCGGAAAGGCGGCTTACGGCGCGGATATCACCGCGCCCGGCATGTTGCACGGGCGCATCCTGCGCAGCCCGCACGCACATGCGCGGATCAAATCCATCGATACCACCGCTGCCGCAGCGCTGCCGGGGGTCAAGGCGATCGTCACCTCTGCCGATTTGGCCACGCCCGAAGACGCTGGCTATGCCGATATCGCCATGAACTGTCTGGCGCGTGGCAAAGTGCTTTATGACGGGCATGCCGTGGCCGCTGTCGCTGCGACCTCAAAGGCGATTGCGAAACAGGCGATCCGCCTGATCGAGGTGGAGTATGAAATCCTGCCACATGTGACGGATGTGGATGCAGCGATGCAACCGGACGCGCCGGTCGTGCAAAGCGGGCGCGCCTTGGAAAATGTGCCTGCGGGCATGTCGCAAAATGTGACGACACATTGCGTCTTCGGGCATGGCGATCTTGAGGCGGGTTTCGCCAAGGCTGACAAGATTGTCGAACGCAGCTTCAAAACGGCGGCAACGCATCAGGGCTATATCGAACCGCAGGCCTGCATGGCGAGCCTTGGCTCTGATGGCCGCGGCGAGGTCTGGTGCTGTACCCAAGGACAATACATGGTGCGGAGCAATTGTGCCGCCGTGCTTGGTGTGGAGGAAAGCCAGCTCAAAATCACCGCATCCGAAATCGGTGGCGGCTTTGGCGGGAAAACATCGACCTTTATCGAACCGGTCGCCCTTGCCCTGTCGCGCAAGTCCGGCAAGCCCGTCAAGATCGTGATGAGCCGGTCCGAGGTGCTGCGCGCCACGGGTCCCACGATTTCGACATCCATGGACATCAAGATCGGCATGACTAAAGAGGGCCGGATCACCGCCGCCCGTGGTGAACTGCGCTATTCCGGCGGGGCCTATCCAAATTCAACGGTCGATATGGGCGCGCAGGCGGCCTTTGCAGCCTATGATCTGGAGGCGGTGGAAACCGTTGGCTGGAACGCCATGACGAACCGCCCGATGGAAATCCCCTATCGCGCGCCCGGTGCGCCGACCTCGATCTATGCGGTGGAAAGCGTGGTAGACGAGCTGTGTCAGGAACTGGGCCTTGATCCGCTGGATGTACGGCTGATGAATGCGGCACGCAAAGGCACCTTGTCGTCCTATGGACCCACCTTCAACGAAATCGGTCTGGTCGCCACGCTCGAGGCGGCCAAGGCGCATCCGCATTACACAGCCCCCCTTGGCCCCAATCAGGGCCGCGGGCTGTCTTGCGGTTTCTGGTTCAACTTTGGCGGCAACACCTGTGTGTCTTTGAACATCAACGATGATGGCACCGTCGGCGTGGTCGAGGGTAACCCCGATATCGGCGGCTCGCGCGCGTCTATTTCGATGATGGCCGCAGAAGAACTGGGCGTGCCTTATGACAAGGTGCGCACGGTGATCGCCGATACTGCCGCGCTGGGCTTTAATGACGTCACGGACGGCAGCCGCGTGACCTTTGCGGTGGGGCTTGCCGCGATCAAGGCGGCCCGTGCCGCGATCAATGAAATGTGCCAGCGTGCCGCCAAGATCTGGGGCATCGACGAAGATGCGGTCACATGGGTAGACGGCGCTGCCGTGCCCGCAGGTCCAAACGCGGGAACCCATCCGCCGATGACGCTGGCGGAAATCGCAGCCGTGGCAAGTAACACAGGCGGTCCGATTTCGGGCCACCACGAGGTGAACGCGGACGGCGCCGGTGTCAGCTTTGGCGTGCATCTATGTGACACCGAGGTGGACCCCGAAACCGGCGCGGTGAAAATCCTGCGCTATACCGTGTTTCAGGATGCCGGAAAGGCCGTGCATCCCGACTATGTCGAAGGACAGATGCAGGGCGGGGCGGTGCAAGGCATCGGCTGGGCGCTGAACGAGGAATATATCTATGGCGAAGACGGGACACTGCAAAATCCGGCTTTCCTTGATTACCGGATTCCTGTGGCATCCGACCTGCCGCCGATTGAAACGGTGATCCTTGAAATCCCCAACCCCGGCCACCCCTACGGCGTGCGCGGTGTGGGCGAGACGCCGATCGTGCCACCGCTTGCCGCGATTTCCAATGCGGTCTCGCGCGCGGCGGGTGTGCGGATGACCGAACTTCCCATGTCGCCGCCGCGCTTGCTGAAGGCAATCACGGGTTAGGTCATGGTCAGGGTCAAGCTTTGGGGGTCCCTGCGCGCCATGGCTGACGGTGAGGAATGGGTCGAGGTCGAAGCCGGCAATTTTAAGGAATTGCTGGACGCTTTGGTCGCAAAACACCCCGGACTTGCACCGCAGATCAAACGCGGGGTGTCGCTGTCGCTGGACGGCGTCATCTACCGCGAGGCATGGTTCACCGAAATCGGTCCCGTTAACACATGTCAGAAGCTGGATCTGGTCCGGTATGCTGGATTGGAATTTTCGAGCCGCGACGAATACACGATCCTGGTTGTCAATGTATATCGTCGGTGAATCATATGTGGGATCATCCA
>JBFEQR010000175.1:0-5592 GCA_041549425.1 Yoonia sp.
CTATTACGGCGCGATCTTTGGCGGCTCGACCTCGTCCATTCTGATCAACGCACCGGGTGTAGCGTCCACTGTCGCCTCCAGCTTTGACGGCTACCCGCTGGCCCGTCAGGGCAAGGCAGGCAAGGCGCTGACCGTGGCCGCAATTTCGTCATTCGCTGGCGGCACGATCGGCGCGATCCTTTTGCTGATCTTCGCCCCTGCCCTGTCCACGGTGGCGCTGCTTTTCGGCTCGCCCGAGTATTTCGCCCTGATGGTTGTGGGCCTGTCGGCCATCGCAGCCTTTGCAGGCACCGGTCAGGTGGCCAAGGCACTGTTGATGACATTCGTGGGCCTGATGCTGGCCACGATCGGCGAAGGCGTGTTGTTCAACATGCCGCGGTTTACCTTCGGCATCATGGACCTGCAGTCGGGTCTGGGCTTTATCACCCTCGCAATGGCGATGTTTGCCTTGCCAGAGGCGCTTTATCTGGTGCTTGACCCCTCGCGGTCCAAGACCAAAGACAGCAATAGCGAAATCAAGGACCTGCGCATCTCCCGCGCCGAAGCCCGCCAGATTGCACCGGTCATCGGGCGGCAGTCCATTCAGGGGTTCCTGATCGGCGTCCTGCCCGGGGCAGGCGCGACAATTGCGTCTTTCCTTGGCTATGCGGTTGAACGCAACATCGCCTCCAAGGAGGAACAAGAGCAGTTCGGCAAGGGCAGCCTGAAGGGGCTTGCCGCCCCCGAATCCGCCAATAATGCGGCTTGCACGGGGTCATTCGTGCCGCTGCTGACGCTGGGTATCCCCGGTTCCGGCACAACTGCGATCTTGCTGGGTGCATTGATTGCGCTGAATGTGCAGCCCGGCCCCCGCCTGATGATCGACGAGCCACAGATCTTCTGGGCGGTTATTATTTCGATGTATCTGGGCAATCTGGTGTTGCTGATCCTGAACCTGCCGCTGATCCCCTATATCGCCAAAGTCCTGCTGGTGCCGCGCACCTTCCTGATCCCGTTCATCCTGTTTTTCACGATGATGGGTGCCTATATCGGCCAGAACAACGCAACAGAGCTTTTGTTGCTGGTGGGGCTGGGCGTGGCCGCGACGATCCTGCGTTTTGCGGATTATCCGCTGGCGCCGCTGTTGATCGGCTTCATCCTCGGGCCGATGCTTGAAAACAACTTCTCGCGGTCGATGAACCTTTATGACGGCATCGGCTTTGTGGTCGAACGGCCGCTGACCTTGGGCCTGCTGATCCTTGCTGCGATCCTGATTGTCCTGCCCAGCCACCGCGCACGGCGTGCACGGTTGCGGGCGCAAGGTGTGGCCGACGGCGATTGACCGGAGACGGGCGCGCTAGGCGCGGGGTGACGGCAGGGGCGGCGCAGTGCCGGACGCCTGCCGCATCTTGCGGTTGGCGCGGATGAAGGCCGCGATGAAAATCGCCGTCAGAACAAGGATGACCGTCGGCGCTGGCGCGCTGTCGATGAAAAAGCTCAGGTAGACGCCCGCAAAGCCCGCGACCAGCGTCACACCGACCGCAATGGGCAGCATCACCGCGAAACGCTTGGTCAGCAGGAATGCAATCGCGCCCGGCGCAATCAAAAGACCGATCGCAAGGATGATCCCCACCGCCGCCAAAGTCGCCACAATCGTCAGCGAGATCAGCGCCAGAAGCCCGTAGTGCAGCCAGCGCACAGGCAGCCCGACGGCCTGCGCCTGCACCGGATCAAAGGCGTGCAGCATGAAATCCCGCCGCTTTGCGATAATGACCGCCGCCACCAGCAAGGCAATCACGCCAGCGGTCCAGAGGTCCTGCGCACTGACGCCAAGCATGTTGCCGAAAAGGATGTGATCAAGGTGCATCTCGGTCGAGATTTTGGTGTAAAGCACAAGACCGAACCCGAACATGCCCGAAAACACGATCCCCATGACCGTGTCCTGCTTGATACGGCTGTTCTCGGCCAAAAATCCGGTGCCCAGCGCGCAAACCATGCCCGCAGCAAAGGCCCCGATGATCAGCGGGATATGCAAAAGATAGGCCAGCACGATCCCTGGAAGAACCGCGTGACTGATCGCGTCCCCCATCAGGGACCAGCCCTTGAGCACCAGAAAGCACGACAGCAGACTGGTCGGCACTGCGATGATCGCCATCATCACAAAGGCGTTGTTCATAAAAGCGAACTGGAAGGGAAACAGCAAACTATCCATCAGCCCCCCCTTAGCGCTGCGGCAGCGCGTCTGCGGGCGGCCAAATAGCCGTGTTTTGGCGCAAGGAAGAAAGCCAAAAGAAAGATCAGCGTTTGCAGGCTGACAATGATGCCGCCGGTTGCGCCATCGGCAAAATAGCTCAGGTATGCGCCGACAAAGCTGGTTGTGGCACCGATACTGACGCTCAGGATCAAAAGACGCGGAAAACGGTCGGTCAGCAAATAAGCCGTCGCACCCGGTGTGACGACCATCGCAATGACAAGGAACGCGCCCACAGTTTGCAGGGCGGCCACGCAGGACGCCGACAGAAGTGTAAAGAAAACAATGCGCAAGACATCAGGCCGCAACCCGATCGAGCGTGCATGGTTTTCGTCGAAAAACGTGACCATCAGGTCTTTCCACTTGGCCAGCAGCACCGCCAAAGTCACGAAACCGATGATGGCCAGTTGCAGCGTGTCGCTTGGCGTGATCGCAAGGATGTTGCCCATCGTGATCGTTTGCACACTGACGGATGTGGGCGACAGGGACACCATGAACAGGCCCAAACCGAAAAAGGAGGTGAAAATCAGGCCGATGATTGTGTCTTCCTTCAGGCCGGACCGCTGGTTGAGAAACAGCATCGCCCCCGCCGCAAGCCCGCCTGCCGCGAAAGCCCCCAGCGCGAAAGGCAGCCCCAGCATATAGGCCCCCGCCACCCCCGGCACGATAGAATGGCTGAGCGCGTCACCGATCAGCGACCAGCCTTTCAGCATCAGATAGGCCGACAGAAATGCACAGACCCCGCCAACCAGCGACGACACCCACATGGCGTTGAACATGTAGTTGTAACTGAAGGGTTCCAGCAGCAGTTGCATCAACCGGCCTCTTTCGCGCCGTCGGTCTTTTTGTCGTCGCCATAGACGACAAAGGGGCGTTCATCATCGGTGATCACGCGGATCTGGCGGCTGTCGTCATCGTCATGCAGGTCCGATCCGCCCAGCACGAAGTGACGCAGCACCCCACCGAACGCCAGTTCGAGATTTTCGCGCGTGAAGGTCTGTTCGGTCAACCCGTAGGCCAGCACGGTGCCTTTGACCAGAACGGTGCGGTCGCAGAATTCGGGGACAGAGCCAAGGTTGTGGGTGGACACAAGGATCACCCGCCCCTCGTCGCGCAAATCACGCAGCAAAGCCACAATCGCGTCTTCGGTTTTGACATCGACGCCGGTAAAGGGTTCATCCAGCAAGATCACCTGCCCCTCTTGCGCCAATGCGCGGGCCAGAAAGACACGCTTGCGCTGACCGCCGGACAATTCACCGATCTGGCGGTGGCGGAACTCTGACATGTTCACCCGCGCAAGGGCTGCCGTTACAGCGTCATGATCGGCCTTTCCGGGACGTCGAAAGAACCCCATATGCCCATAGCGGCCCATCATCACCACGTCTTCGACGAGGACAGGAAAGGTCCAGTCGACTTCTTCGGACTGGGGGACATAGGCCACGATGTTTTTGGACAGAGCCTCGGCCACGGGCATACCCAGTACCGAAATCTCGCCTTTGGCGGCGGGCACAAACCCCATGATCGCTTTGAAAAGCGTGGACTTGCCCGCACCATTCACCCCGACAAGCCCCGTGATCGTACCGGTCGGTATCTCGAAGCTCGCGTTATGCAAGGCCGTGTGACCGTTGCGGTAGGTCACTGTCACATCACGCGAAATGATGCCGGGGGCGGTGGTCATTCGGTTAGGCCCTTCACGATGGTTTCAGAGGTGACGCGCAGCAGGTCCAGATAGGTCGGCACAGGGCCGTCCGCCGTTGTCAGGCTGTCCACATAAAGCACGCCCTTGTAGGCGGCGTCTGTTTCGCGGGCGACCTGCTCTGCTGGGGCTTGGCTGACGGTGCTTTCGCAGAAGACTGCCGGAATATTATTCTCGCGGACTGTATCAATCACGCGGCGCACCTGTTGCGGTGTGCCTTGGGCGTCGGCGTTGATGGGCCAAAGGTACAGTTCCTGCATCCCGAAATCACGCGCCAGATAGCTGAATGCGCCTTCGCAGGTGACCAGCCAACGCTGTTCGGGCGGCACGCTCAAGATCGCTTCGCGCAGCGGGGCAATGGTTGCGGTGATCTCGTCTTTGTAGGCGGCGGCATTTGCGCGGTAGATGTCGGCGTTGTCAGGATCATGTGCGACAAAAGCATCGCGGATGTTGTCGACATAAATCAGCGCGCTTTCCAAACTCATCCATGCATGAGGGTTCGGCTTGCCGTCGTATTCGCCTGACGAAATACTCATCGGGACAATTCCATCGCTGAGCGTCACGCTGGGGATGTCCCTCAGGTTGGAAAAAAATTGATCGAACCATAGCTCAAGGTTCAACCCATTCCATAAAACAAGATCAGCATCTTGCGCACGAATGATATCGCGTGGCGTGGGCTGATAGCCGTGGATTTCAGCCCCTGCCTTGGTGATGCTTTCCACGATCGCCGCATCGCCTGCCACGTTCTGTGCCATATCGGCGATCACGGTAAATGTCGTCACCGCCTTGAAGCGGTCGTCGGCAATTGCGGTGGTGGCCAGTACCGTTGCGCAAACGGCACCCAGAAGCGATTTCATCATTCTCATTCAACTGTCCTTTCATTGCATGGCTGTCAACCAAAATGTTGCGGATGCGAATTATTCGCAACTAAGATGTAAATGCAATCCATTCGCAAGATATCAAGGGCGGTGCAGGATGTTTTTGCGCAAGGGCAGCCCGCAGGCTACCCCGCTATTCGGCTGGGGCCGCCAGTGGCATTGCATCCTCGTTCGGTTCCGGCTTGCGAATGCACAATCGCAACAGCGGCGGCACCGTCAGCAACGTCAGAAAAGCCGACATCGACAGGCCACCCACCACAACCGCGCCAAGACCGCGATAAAGTTCCGACCCCTCACCAGGAAAGATCACAAGGGGCAACATGCCCATCACGCTGGTTAGGGTGGACATGAAGATCGGCCTGATCCGGTTGCGCGTCGCCTCTTCGATGGCATCCACCGGTTCCATCCCCTCTTCGCGCAGGTGATAAAGGGTTTGGTGCACGATCAGGATCGCGTTGTTGACCACAATGCCCACCAGGATCACAAAGCCCAGCAAGGTCAGCATGTCCATCGGCTGCGTCTGGTAGAGGTTCAGAACCGCCAAACCACCCACGCCACCGGCTGCCGCGACAGGCACCGCGATCAAGATCACCAATGGCAGGATGAAGCTTTCGAACAGCACCGCCATGACAAGAAATACAATGACCAACGCCCCGACCAGATTGATCTGGATGGCGGACCATGTCTGGCTCAGCTGATCGGCGGTGCCCGAAACGCTGAGGCGGATATCGCCCGGGATGCCTTGTTCTTGAAGGACTTGCACCACTTGGGTTTCCAAAAGCTCGACC
>JBFEQR010000176.1:0-5586 GCA_041549425.1 Yoonia sp.
GAATCTCTGAAAAAACTGCGGACATAGTGCGGACACGGGAAAAACAGCAAAAACTCGCCTTGCGGCAGTTCTCGTAGCTATCTGTTTTTAAAGATTTTTTTGGCTCCGACGGTAGGGATCGAACCTACGACCAATTGATTAACAGTCAACTGCTCTACCGCTGAGCTACGTCGGAACACTCGCGCCCATATAGCAATGCGATTCAGGGACGTCCAGAGGGTTTTGCGCAGTTTCCAAGAAACTTATTCACGAGCGGTTTCAATGCCTTTGATATGGACTGTCGCGTCGGGCGATAGGTGCCCTTGGACGCCCAGTTCGCCCCTTTGATAAAGGTCGACGAGGTGGGCAAAGACATTGCGGGCCGCGGCCGCCTGAAGGCTGGCGGGCGTACCTGCGTAGACCATTCGCGTGAGTTCAAACGATGTGGCAGGCCCCTGGCGCAAAGCGTCGAGTATCTGGGATTCGCGTTCTTGTCTGTGTGCCACCAGCCATGCCAGTCGTGCTGCGGGCGCGAGGACAGGTGCGCCGTGCGCGGGATAAAAGATCTGCGCCTGACGCTTTTGCAGCTTTGCGCAGGACAGCATGAAATCACCAAGGTCACCGTCAGGCGGAGAAACCAAAGATGAGGCCCAGCCCATCACGTGATCGCCGGTGAAGATTGCGGTACCCCACGCGAAACAAAAGTGATTGCCGATATGGCCGGGTGTGTGGATCGCGGTCATCGTACCCCATGCGTCTGTCACCGTGGCGCCATCGCCCATGCAAACGTCAGGGGCAAATGTCGCGTCGATGCCTTCACCGCCACCTGCCAACCCGTCACGTGCAAGTGCCTGCATCATTTCACTGCGTCCGGCCAGCGCGTCGCCAAAAGCCAGAACAGGTGCGCCGGTGCGATCGGACAGGGGGCGGGCAAGGGGCGCGTGATCGAGATGCGCGTGGGTAACAAAAATATGGCTCACGGGCCGCCCGCCAATGGCATCAAGCAGTGCCGAAAGATGTGCTGCATCTGCGGGACCAGGGTCGATGATGGCCAGCCGGTCACGGCCCAGCAGATAGGTATTCGTGCCCAGATAGGTCATGGGCGAGGGGTTGGGTGCAAGAACCATTTGCAGGTCTTCGGCCAGCGCAAAGGGTACGCCTGCCACCGGATTGAAATCACGCGCTGCGGTCATGTTCTGCGCTTTTCGTTTCGGCAAGGACGGGCTAGCCTGCCTGCATGTTCGGCTGGTTGAAACACTACATGCCCCGCGGCATTTATGCCCGGGCGGCACTTATTCTGGTTTTGCCGGTGCTGTTGCTGCAATTGCTTGTCTCGGTGGTTTTCATCCAGCGCCATTTTGAGGGGGTGACCCGTCTGATGACAAGCGCCATGAACATCGAGTTGCGCTTTTTGTTGGATACGGTGGCGCAGGCCGATACGCTGGAAGCCGCATTGCTAGCGGTTTCGCAACTGGACGGCCCACTTGAGATTCGCACCGAACTGCCCGCGGGTGATGCCCCTGTGGCAGATATCGTGCCGTCGCTGGACCTGACTGGCGCGATGGTCATTGAAACGCTGCGCGACGGCGTGCCCGAAACTGTGTCGGTGTCATTGAGTGAGCGTAACCGCGTCGCTGTCTGGGCGGACACCCCGTATGGCCCGATGTTGATGGACTTCAGGCGCTCGCGGGTTTCGGCGTCGAACCCGCATCAATTGCTGGTGATTATGGTTGTTCTGGGCGGGTTGATGACTGCCATCGCCTATCTTTTCTTGCGCAATCAACTGCGCCCCATCAAGCGCATGGCGCGGGCTGCGACCGATTACGGCAAAGGGCGGATCACCCCGTTCACGCCGTCGGGTGCGGTTGAGGTGCGCGCCGCCGGCACGGCGTTTCTTGACATGCGCAACCGGCTTGAGCGTCAGACCCAGAGCCGCACGATGATGTTGTCAGGTGTCAGTCACGATTTGCGCACGCCGCTGACACGTATGCGATTGGGCCTGTCTTTTCTGGACGACGAAGAGGCCGCACCCCTGTTGCGCGATGTCGATGACATGGAGCGGTTACTGGATGCGTTCCTTGATTTTGCCCGCACGGATGCGGCTGATCAACGCGAACCCACCGTGCCTGCGGCGATCGTGCGTGCGGTGCTTGACGATGCAAAACGCATGGGCCAACCGGTTACCTGCGCCGCGATCGAGGGGCCGGACGAGCCTGTCAGCCTGCGGCCTTTAGCCATCCGGCGGGCATTGGAAAATCTGGTTGGAAATGCGTTGCGCTACGGCACCAAGGCAGAGGTGGGCGTCAGCGTGACCGACCGCGCTGTGCGCTTTTGGGTGAGCGATGACGGACCGGGCATTCCGCCGGAGAAATACGAGGATGCGATTAGCCCCTTTGTACGGCTTGATCCCGCGCGCAATCAGGATCAGGGCAGCGGTGTGGGGCTGGGGTTGTCGATTGTGGCAGATATTGCGCGCACCCACGGGGGTGTTTTGCGGCTGGGCCAAAGTGAAAAGCTGGGCGGGCTGCAGGCCGAACTGGTCTTGGCGCGATAAAAAAGTGCATTGTGATAAAGTTTTACGCGTCATTATTCATGCGGCACAGTGCAGGGTGCCTATCGCGTTGCAGTCCCCGATCATTGCGGTAAGCTACCAAAATGACAAAAAACATGACCTTTTTTGATGAGATGCTCTCGGACAACGGCCCGCGGTCCCCTTATGCGGAATATGCCCAATGGTTTGACGGGCAAAACAACGAACGGCTGTCGACCAAGGCACAAGAGGCCGAGGCGTTTTTCCGCAGTACCGGGATTACATTCAACGTCTATGGCCAGTCCGATGCCGAAGAACGACTGATCCCGTTCGATCTGGTGCCGCGCGTGCTGTCCAGCCGCGAATGGACGAAACTGTCCAAAGGCATCGATCAGCGTGTGCGGGCCATCAACGCGTTCCTGCATGACATCTACAACCGTCAGGAAATCCTGCGGGCCGGTGTCGTGCCGGTTGATCTGATAGCCCAGAACGAGGCCTTCTTGCCGCAAATGATCGGGTTCACACCGCCCGGTGATGTCTACACGCATATTGTCGGCACCGATATTGTCCGGACCGGCGAAGACGACTTCTATGTGCTTGAAGACAATGCACGCACGCCCTCTGGCGTCAGCTATATGCTGGAAAACCGCGAAACCATGCTGCAGATGTTTCCCGAGTTATTCAGCAAGATCAAAGTACAGCCTGTCAGCGACTACCCCAAAAGCCTGCGCCGCTCACTCGCGGCCTGCGCGCCACAGTCATGCACCGGAAAGCCCTGTGTGGCAGTGTTGACGCCGGGGATTCATAACTCGGCCTATTACGAACACAGCTTTCTGGCGGACCAGATGGGCGTGGAACTGGTCGAAGGCCACGATCTGCGTGTTGTTGACGGCCATATCGCCAAGCGCACCACCCGCGGGTATGCGCGGATTGACGTGCTTTACCGCCGTGTTGACGATGATTTCCTTGATCCGCTGACGTTTAACCCTGGATCGATGCTGGGCGTGCCGGGCATCATGGATGTCTACCGCGCGGGCAATATCACCATTGCCAACGCACCGGGCACGGGCATTGCTGATGACAAGGCGATCTATAGCTATATCCCCGATATCGTCGAGTTTTACACCGGCGAACGGGCGATCTTGAAGAACGTGCAGACATTCCGCTGTTCGGAACCGGATAATCTTGCCTACGTGCTTGATAATCTGGCCGATCTTGTCGTCAAAGAGGTGCACGGTTCTGGCGGGTACGGGATGCTTGTCGGGCCTGCTGCCAGCAAGAAAGAGCTGGCTGCATTTGCGCAAAAGCTGAAAGCAAAGCCGTCAAACTATATCGCGCAGCCAACGCTGTCGCTGTCCACTGTGCCGATCTTCACAGAAAGCGGTCTGGCACCGCGGCACGTCGATTTGCGGCCGTTTGCGTTGATGTCGCCCCAGGGCGTGAACATCACGCCCGGCGGACTGACCCGCGTGGCCTTGACCGAAGGCAGCCTTGTGGTGAACTCAAGCCAGGGCGGCGGCACAAAAGACACTTGGATATTGGAAGACTAGAATGCTGGGAAAAACCGCAGGTGGTCTCTTTTGGATGTTCCGGTCGCTTGAACGGGCGGAAAACACAGCGCGTCTGATCGAGGCGGGCTTTCGCATCGCCTTGACGCGGTCGAACAATGCAGAGGCCGAATGGAAATCCGTCATCGTCACATCCGCGTCGCAAGCCGCGTATGAGGCGCGCTACGATGGCTATGACAGTGAACAGGTCGAGAATTTCCTGTTGCGCGACACCGATAACCCGAGCTCGGTGCTGTCGGTGATCAAATCGGCGCGTGACAACGCGCGACTGGTGCGCACAGCGCTGACGTCAGAGGTCTGGACCAGTGTGAATGAAACATGGATGGTTCTGACCAATCTGCTGAAGGAACCTGTGCCGCAAACAGAACTGCCGGCGGTGCTTGGCATGATCCGCAAACAGTCTGCGGTGGTGCGGGGGGCCTTGCATGGCACGATGCTGCGCAATGATATCTATGATTTTTGCCGGCTGGGCACGTTCGTCGAACGCATGGACAGCACGACACGCATCATTGACGTCAAGTATTACGCGCTTTTGCCGTCCCCGTCTTTTGTGGGCAGCCGCCTTGATAACGTGCAGTGGGAAACGATCCTGCGCTCTGTGTCGGCGCACCGGTCTTTCCGTTGGGCGATTGACGAGGATTTCACTGCACCTGCGATTGCCAGTTTCCTGATCCTTGATGGCCGCATGCCGCGCTCGTTGCGGTTCTGTGCGGGCAAGCTGGTTGATAACCTTGGCTATCTGGGGATGGATGATGCTACCCCCAAACCTTCGCTGGAAATGGCGCAACGGCTTTATGCACGCCTTAAGGATCGTGACATTGCCTCGATCTTTGAGGAAGGCTTGCATGAATTCCTGCTCAGTGTGATCGAAGACAATATCCAGATCGGGATGCAGATCGAAGAAGATTACAGGTTCAATCATTAAATGAAGCTCACAATTCATCACACGACGTCCTATCATTATGACCAGCCGGTCGTTTATGCGCTGCAAAAGGTCCGCCTGCGTCCGCAGCGTGTGCCTGTGCAGACGACACTAGACTGGGACGTGCAGGTGACCGGTGGCGTCATCGAAACCCATTACACAGATCACTATGGCAATCACGTTGATCTGGTGAATGTCTCGCGTGATGCTCAAGAGGTGAGTATCGCAGCCTCTGGCACTGTTGAAACCCACGATGCGATGGGCGTTCTGGGCAAGATTTATGGTCGCGCGCCGCTGTGGCTTTTCCTGCAGCACACCGCGGCAACGACTGCGGGCGAACGGGTCAGGGACCTTGCCGCAGGTGTGGCAGACGCGCCGGACCGGATCGCGGCCCTGCATGATTTATCGGCGCGTATTCTGGCGGCGGCCCCCTATAAACTGGGCGAAACCACCCACGGCACGCTGGCAGAAGAGGCGCTGACACTGGGGGCAGGGGTCTGTCAGGACCATGCGCAAATCTTTATTGCCGCCGCACGCGCCCAAGGTATTCCAGCCCGCTATGTCAGCGGCTACCTGATGATGAATGA
>JBFEQR010000177.1:0-5583 GCA_041549425.1 Yoonia sp.
GCGCCTTGTGAAAGCCGCCAAAACAGCGGGGGCGGATGCGGCGCTAGTCGTGACACCCTATTACAACAAACCCACACAGGCAGGTCTAATCGCGCATTTCACTGCCGCCGCCGACTGCGGGCTGCCGATTGTGATCTATAACATCCCGCCACGCTCGGTGGTGGATATGACACCCGACACAATGGCGGACCTGGCCAGGCACGAGATGATTGTCGGCGTCAAGGACGCCACCGCCGATCTGTCGCGCGTACCGGCAACACGGATGCGGTGCGGTGCCGATTTCCTTCAGTTGTCAGGCGAAGATGCGACCGCTTTGGGCTTTAACGCACATGGCGGGCGGGGCTGCATTTCCGTCACCGCCAACATCGCGCCAAAGCTGATCGCACAGTTTCAGGAAGCGACACTTGCCGGAGACTACGCCTCGGCGCTGACCAAGCTTGACCGCCTGATGCCGCTGCACGAAGCGGTGTTCACCGAACCCGGCGTGGCGGGTGCGAAATACGGAATGTCATTGCTAGGCATGTGCCGCGAGGACGTGCGTTCGCCGCTGGTGGGTCTGACCGATGGCACGAAAGAGAAGATTCGCGCAGCCATGGTGCATGCGGGTATCCTGAACTGACCTAAGGTGGAGCCTGATCCAGCTTACCTGATCCAGCCGTCACAAAAATCAATCGCGTCGCAGCCCCCGAAAACTGCGGCGCGTTCCAGTTCCGCGCGCAGTGCCGCGCACCGGCCACGCCCCATGCGCACACCGTCCTCCGGCCAGAAGGCGCGCACCTCAAGCCGCCCGTCGACACGCTTCATATCAATGCGCCCGATGATGCGATCCCCTTCGATCACCGGAAAAACGTAGTAGCCGTATTTGCGCTTGGGCGCGGGTACGAAAATCTCGATCCGGTAGTGAAAGCCGAACAACCGCTCTGCGCGTTGCCGGTCGCGCAGGGCCGGATCAAAGGGCGACAGGACGCGCACGCGCGGCGCAGGGGGCTGCACAGCCACATCCATAACGTCAGGGCGGGCAAAGGCGCGGCGCAGCTTGCCATCGGCCCCTTCCACATCCACTTCGATGATCCCGCCCGCACCAAGGGCGGCCACACACCATCCCTTGGCCTCGGCGGGGGTGACATGATCCCAGAACGCGGCCAGCTCGCCGCTGGTGGCAAATCCCAAACGGTCCATTGCACCATTGCAGCACCAGTCAATCGTATCCTGCGGATCGTGACGGCGGTTCAGGTATTCAGGCGGGATCACCCGTTCGGTCAGGTCATAGACCTTGGTGAACCCGTCGCGGCGCAACACCGACACCTGTCCGGAGCGCCACAGATATTCCAGCGCGGTCTTGGAAGGGTGCCAATCCCACCACCCGCCAGAGCCACGGCTTTCCCCCTGACCCACCTCCCCCGACGTGCAGGCCCCATAATCCGAAATATGGCGCAGCACATCGTCGATCTTGGCGTGGAAATCATCGCGCCGCCATTCTTTCCAGCGTGACGACAGGCGCGCCGCGTCACGGGCAAAGCGCAACCGCCAATGGGCAAAGCTCTCGATCGGCATGATCGCCGCATCATGGGTCCAGTGTTCGAACAACTGCCGGTCGCGGTACAACAGATGGCCCAGCGCCTTGGGGCGGTATTGCTGCTTGCGCGACCACAAAACCAGATCATGGGCGCGCGCAAAGGTGTTCACACTGTCCAGTTGCACAAAGCCCAGATGCTGCACCGTTGCCTTCAGATCGGCACCCTTGCCTGCACCCGAAGGCCGGTCAGACAACAGATGCCGCGACAAAAACAGATGCCGCGCGGCGCGGTTACGCAAGACCGGTACGTTCATGTATCTTCCCGCTGGATCGACATTTGCTGGATGCGCAGCTGCCGCAGGGTTTCCACCATGGCGGCAGTGACCAGACCGATGTTCAACAGCCCGTTCAAGGCGGCCATCCCGCTCAGCAGACGCCATTCCACAGGCAAAAGAACGTCACCGAACCCCAAGGTGGTAAAGGCCACCAAGGCAAAATAGACCGACATTTCCAGTGTCTCGAACACACCCAGCGCCAAAAGGGTCAGCGCCCACATCCAGACCGCCACAGTCATCTGCAACAGCACCCAGATCGCGGCAACGCACAGCACAAGAATCAGCTTGGGGCGGTGCGGCGCACGGGTCAGCCACGACTGCATATGCGTCAAACGCCACTCCAGCAGCCAGAAACTGGTCCCCGCAATCATCACCGACGCCACCAAAAGCGCGCTGCCAAGGGCGATTTGAACAAACATCTCCGACCTCCCCTTTGGGGACGGCTGTCGCAACACCTTGTGCCACAGCCTCCCATCGCCTATCTGATGCCGACTATGGCCAAGAAACCGGAAAACAAAAACTACAAAGTCATCTCGGAAAACCGCCGGGCGCGGTATGACTATGCCCTCGAGGACGAGATCGAGGTCGGCATTATCCTGACCGGCTCCGAGGTCAAATCCTTGCGTACAGGCCAATCCAACATCGCCGACAGCTATGCCAGCGTCGATGACGGGGAATTGTGGCTGACGAACGCCTATATCGCCCCCTACGACCGCGCCATGTTCAGCCACGAAGAACGCCGCAAGCGCAAGCTTCTGGTCAGCAAGCGCGAATTGGCGCGTTTGTGGAACGCCACCAAGCGCGAGGGGATGACCCTTGTCCCGCTGGTGATGTATTTCAACGACCGCGGTCTGGTGAAGCTCAAGATCGCGACGGCGAAGGGCAAAAAGAATCACGACAAGCGGGCGACCGAGGCCAAGCGTGACTGGGGCCGCCAGAAACAGCGCCTGTTGCGTCACGGGGATTAACGCCGCGTACGCACCACAGGCAGGCTTTGGCGGTGTTTTTTTGTGTAAAACTTTATTCAAAGTAACCCATGGGTAACCTTCCGCGCTTTGCTCCGGCGCGCCACTTTTGCTTGTCATAACAGGCCCCACGCGTTACCCGAGACAGGATAGCTGGGAACGGAGTGCGCCATGATCGCAACAACACCTGATGATCCCAAAACGCTTGTCAGCACCGATTGGCTGGCGGCGCACCTCAAGGATCCCGATATGCGGATTTTTGATGCGTCTTGGTATCTGCCCGACGCGGGTCGCGACGCGCATGCCGAATATGTGCGCCAACATATTCCGGGTGCCCGTTTCTTTGACATCGACGAAATCAGCGATGGCCGTTCCGAACTGCCGCATATGGCGCCGCCGGTGGAAAAATTCATGTCCCGCATGCGCGCGATGGGTGTCGGCGACGGGCATCAGGTCGTTGTTTACGACGGCATGGGCCTGTTTTCGGCCGCGCGGGTCTGGTGGCTGTTCCGGCTGATGGGGCAGACGAATATCGCAGTCCTTGACGGCGGCCTGCCCAAATGGCTGGCCGAGGGGCGACCGGTCACCTCTGACGCGCCGGTCATCCGCGACCGCCACATGACCGTGAAGTTCGAAGGGCACCGCCTGCGCGACGTAACCGAAGTGGCCCGCGCGGCAAAGCTGGGCGATCACAGCATCATCGACGCCCGCGCCCCCGCCCGTTTCCGCGGCGAAGCCCCCGAACCCCGCGAGGGCATGCGCTCGGGTCATATCCCGGGGTCGCGTAATGTCTTTTACAAGGACCTGCTCAAACCCGACGGCACCATGAAACCCCCCGCAGCCCTGCGCACGGTTTTTCTGGATGCCGGTGTTGATCTGCAAAAACCCGCAATCACCACCTGCGGGTCGGGTGTGACGGCGGCGATTCTCTCGCTTGCGCTTGAACGGATCGGCAAGACCGATCATTCCCTTTACGATGGCTCATGGTCCGAATGGGGCATGTACGCCGATCTTCCCATCGCTACCGGAGCTGAATAAATGCTGGAAAACCTCTCTGCCCAACCTGCCGACAAGATCCTTGCGCTGATGGCCAAATACAAGGCCGACCCGCGCACCGACAAGGTCGATCTTGGCGTCGGTGTCTACAAGGACGCCAGCGGCAACACCCCTGTCATGCGCGCCGTCAAAGAGGCAGAGCGCCGGATTTTGGCGGATCAAACCACCAAGGCCTATACCGGCCTGGCGGGTGATCCGGCCTTTGGTGCGGTGATGAAAGACCTTGTTCTGGGCGATACCGTTGCAGGTGATCGCGTCGCAGCCGTCGCAACACCGGGTGGCACGGGCGCGATCAGGCAGGCACTGGAACTGATCCGGCTGGCCGCCCCCGATGCAACGGTCTGGCTGTCTGACCCGACGTGGCCGAACCATCCGTCGATCATCAAGTATCTTGGCATGAAAATGGCCGAATACCGCTATTTCGACAGCGAAACGCGTGGCGTGGATTTTGCGGGGCTGATGGCTGACCTCGAAGGCGTTGCCGCAGGTGACGTGGTTTTGCTGCACGGTTGCTGCCACAATCCGACCGGCGCGAACCTGACATCAGAGCAGATGGCGCAGGTCATCGCACTGATGCAAAAAAAGGGCGCCGTGCCTTTCGTGGACATCGCCTATCAAGGGTTCGGCGACGGCCTTGCCGCCGATGCGCAGGCCACCCGCCAGATCGCTGGCAGCTTTGACAACTGCCTGATCGCGGCAAGCTGTTCCAAGAATTTCGGCATCTACCGCGAGCGGACAGGCATCCTGATGGCCATCGCCAAGGACGCCGACCAGCAGGCGCTGGCGCAACAGAACCTCGCGTTTCTGAACCGCCAGAACTATTCCTTCCCGCCAGACCACGGGGCGCGTGTTGTGACGACAATCCTGCAAGACCCCGCACTGCGCGCCGACTGGGAAGCAGAGCTGGAAGAAACCCGCAACGGTATGCTGGCGCTGCGCCAGCAACTTGCCGATGAACTCAAGCGCCTGACAAACAGCGACCGTTTTGATTTTCTGGCCGATCACCGCGGCATGTTCAGCCGCTTGGGGACAACGCCGGAGATGGTCGAGAAACTGCGGGCCGATCACGGGATCTACATGGTGGGCGACAGCCGGATGAATATCGCGGGCCTGAACGCGCAAACCGTGCCTATTCTGGCCAAGGCCATCGTCGACGCCGGTATTTGATCAAAAGAAAATTCTGGAATTTTCTTCTGCACCGCAGCGTTTCGATGCTGCGGGCGCAAATATGGCTTGTGAGGCTTTGCGCAATAATATACCCGTTTCGCTGATCGCAACGTAATTATCATTCGCCAAGGATTCCGCCATGTCATTCCGCCTGCAACCGACACCCCCTGCCCGCCCGAACCGCTGCCAGTTGTTCGGACCGGGTTCAAACACCAAATTGTTTGAGAAAATGGCGGCAAGTGCGGCGGATGTGATCAACCTTGATCTTGAGGATAGCGTGTCGCCCTCCGACAAGGACAGCGCGCGGGCCAACGTTATTCAGGCCATCAACGAGGTTGATTGGAACACCAAATACCTGTCTGTGCGCATCAACGGTCTGGATACGCCCTATTGGTACAAAGACGTCGTGGACGTCATGGAACAGGCCGGTGACCGGCTTGACCAGATCATGATCCCAAAAGTCGGCTGTGCGGCTGATGTCTATGCCGTTGACGCGCTTGTCACAGCGATCGAGGCTGCAAAAGGCCGCACCAAACCGATCAGC
>JBFEQR010000178.1:0-5574 GCA_041549425.1 Yoonia sp.
CCCAGAAACACAGGGCAAAGCTCTTCGTTTCCCACCAGCCAAGCCAGGGCTTGAAGGGCAATGATTTCGGCCTGTTCTTGCTGCATGCTGCGTTCTCGCGCTTGGGGAAACCTTTTCTTAACCAATAAACCACAAACTGCATCCAAGAAATGGGGTTTACCCCGGGAAAGGATGCACAAATGCCTGCGCGAATTCTGATACTGGATGCGGTTGCAACCAACAGGATTGTCTTGAAGGTCAAGATGCAGTCGGCGCACTTTGCGGTGGATGCCTGCGCGAACTTGGCGGAGGCAGAACTGGCAATTGCGCGCAACAAACCCGATTTGATCCTTCTCAACATCAATGACCGCTCCATCGACGGGTACCGGTTCTGCAAGGTCTTGCGCGACAACCCTGCCACGGCCTCTATCGCAGTGATCGCGATGGCGGTCGCAGACACCGCGCAGGCACGTTTTGCCGCCCTTGATGCGGGTGCAGATGACATATGGCCCCGCCCGATCAACGATTCGCTGATGCTGGCGCGGATCCGCAGCCTTTTGCGCGTGCGCAGCGCCGGTCAGGAACTCAGGTTGCGTGAAAGCACCAGCCGCGCGCTCGGGTTTGAAGGGGCCAAGGGCATCTTTACCCATCCGGCAGAAATTGCGCTGATCACGCGACAACCCGACAATCTCAGGGCGGTGGCCATGGCCTTGGCCAGCACGTTGGGACACAACGTGACGATCACGGGGATCGAGGATGCGTTAGACACCCAAAACCCCGACATTGCCCCCGATCTGCTGATCATCGACGCCAGAGACACGACTGAAACCGACCGCACCCTGTTCGGCGACGCGGCAGATTTGCGGTCACGGTCCGGAACGCGGTTGGCCACGCAACTGGTGCTGACCCCGCCTGACACCCCCGAAATTGCGGCACAATTTCTTGATATCGGGGCCGACGATGCGGTCGCGCATACCGTTGCGCCCGAAGAAATCGTGCTGCGTGCAAAAGCCCTGATCGCGCGCAAGCAACAACACGACCAATTGCGCGCCACGGTGCGTGACGGGCTGCATGCCGCGCTGACCGATCCGCTGACCGGGCTTTATAACCGGCGTTATCTTGCCCCGCATCTGGCACAGATGGCACGGCAGGCGCAGAATTCCGGACGGGGATTTGCCGTTCTGATGCTGGATATCGACCACTTCAAAGCGATCAATGACGCGTATGGTCACGCGGCGGGCGATCAGGTGCTTGTCCAGCTGGCCCGGCGTTTGCGCGAAAACCTGCGCGCCATCGATCTTGTGGCCCGCGTCGGTGGCGAGGAATTTCTGGTCGCCATGCCGCGCACCTCTGTGCGGCAGGCGCGACTGGCGGCAGATCGTTTGCGCCGCATGGTCAACAACCGGCCTTTCGATATCGGCAACCGCCAAGCGATCAACGTCACCGTTTCCGTCGGCGTCGCCGTCAGCGAGAAAGACGCAAAAGGCGAACACCCGATGGGACCGGTCTGCGCAAGCGCGGACAGGGCGCTTTTTGCTGCGAAATCCGCAGGGCGCAATCAGGTCGCCATGGGCAAATCAGCCGCCTGAAGGGGGGCGCGGCAACCGCGCCCGCGCTTGGGACCGCTGTTCCGACAGGTCTTGTGCGAATGCGGCGCGCCGTTCCGGTGTCATGGCCGCAATTACCACCAAAAGCGCGTCCTGCGCGCGGGCCTGCACTTGCGACATTTCTGCGCTCTGGGCGGCCAGCACAGCGCGCAGATCATCGGGCTCGAACGGATCGGCGCGCAAGACCGCGATCATCCGGTCCACGCGGGCGCGCATATCGACATCGCGCAAAGCACGGTCCTGCCGCAGACTGCGGCCAACCGCGCGCCGCTCTTGCGGGGCAAGCGCGCGGGCAACAGGCCCCACCCCCAGATCAAAGCTGCGCGGCGGGCCATCACCGATGCGGCCAGAGGCAACAACGCCCACAACCACCCCCGCCACAGCAAGGTTCAACGCCAAAGAACAGACCAGCACGATCTGCCACAACCGGCGCGGTTTGCCGTTTTGATCAGCCATCCACCATCTCTCCTATGTCAAATCCCGGATCGGTCGCGAACAGACTGACGCTGACCTCATCGCCCAGATAGGACGCGGTCAGATCCGCAACAGAAGCAGGCGGTGCAACCCCGATCCAAAGCCCTGCAACCGTTGCCGTGGCCAACCCGCCAAGCGCAGGCCAGCCCCCGATTGCCTCCATCAGGCCCGCCCAGAAACCGGATGACGGGTTCACCGCCACTGGCGTGAAACCGGCCTGAACCGCTGCCGCATCAGCCAGCACACGTGCGACAAGATCATCGTCCGGCGTCACCTGCACGGCGCGCGCCTGCGCGAAAATGTCGTCCAGATTGTCTTCATTCGGGTTGGTCATCGTCATACCCCAGTTCCGCCTTCCGCCCTGCCATAAGTGCGGCAAGAGCCCGTTTTCCGCGTGCTGTCAGACTTTCCACGGACCGCACGCTGATGTCCATGATCTGTGCAATTTCGGGGTTCGATACCCCTTCCAGATGCCGCAACGCGACCGCTTGGGCCTGTCTGTCGGGAAGCTGCGCCAAGGCGTCCGACAAGGCCATCATGCGTGCTTTGGTCTGCATCTGCGCCGCAGCGCTCGGGCTGCCGTCCAAAGCTTCCGCCACCTGATCCAGTGACACCGCCCCGCGCCTTTTGCGCAAACGATCGGTGCACAGGTTGGCCACAACACGGTAAAGCCATGTGCTGACCTGTGCCGTATCCTGCCGCCAGTCCGGCGCCATTTTCCACAGCCGGATCATGGCGTCCTGTGCCACATCTTCGGCCTCTGCGACATTGCCCAACATGCGAGTGGCCTGCGCCAGAACCCGTGGCAGCAACCGCGCGGTCAGAACACGGGCTGCCTGCCCGTCGCCATTGGCAAATGCGACAAGAACAGCAGCATCGGGCACACCTGCAAAAGGATCGTCGCTTCGGGTCATCTTTGCCTGTGCTAGCCTGAATACCTGTGTCTGGCAAATGGGCGGGGCAAAACTGCCCCGACCCTGCGCAATCCTAGCCGCGTCCGCGACGTTCGCCGTGCTTCTGGCGGGTAGTTTCGAATTCTTCTTGCGACAGCAGGCCGTCGCCATCGGCATCAACCCGTTCAAACATGCGCCCTGCCCGATCGCCACCGCGGCGGGGCATTTCATCGGCCTGCAGCACACCGTCGCCATTGGTATCGAACCGCGCAATCATATCGGCGGCGCGCGCGCTGGCACGTGCGCCGGCAGCAGCGATCATTTCTTCGGCAGACAGCCCGCCATCACCGTTTGCATCCGCCTCGGCAAAGCGTGCAGCCCCGCGCGCCTGCAATTCTTCGGGCGTCAAATTACCGTCACCATTCAGGTCCAGCGTCGCGAAATCGGCGGGTTCACGGTGGTTTCCCGCTTGTGCGGCCCCTGCCGCCATGACCAGCCCCATAAGAACGGCTGCTACCAAAACATTGCTTTTCATTGTGTTTCCTTTGCTTTTGCACACGCAGCTTTTGCGCTGCTGACCCTTCTCAAACGCACAGGCGCGGGGTTTCCGTCGCTCTGTTTTGAAAAAAGCGCACGGGCGCGAAGAAAGACAAATCCGCCCACCCCTCTTTTCAAAACCCTTGTCATGGTCCATGTGACATATGAAGTGAGAGGACAATTCATGTCAGACGCACACATCCACATCGACGATCGGCCCACCCGCCCCGCAGTGCTGCGCGGCCTGCGCCAGCGCTGCCCCAGTTGCGGCAAAGGGCACCTGTTCACCAGCTATCTCAAGGTCGCGGACAATTGCCCGCATTGCGACGAAGAACTGTTTCACCACCGCGCCGATGATGGCCCCGCCTATCTGACGATCCTGCTCGTGGGGCATATTCTGGGGTTTGTGATCCACTTTGTCTGGGTCACCTTCCGGCCTGAACCCTGGGTCATGGCCACCGGCCTGACCATCGCGGCTGTTGCGCTGTCGCTGTATTTGTTGCCGCGCATGAAGGGCCTGGTCGTCGGCATACAATGGGCCCGCCGCATGCATGGTTTCGGCCATAACGGCTAGGCGGAAAGGGTGGCTATGGACAAAACGGCCATTCGCGACGCTGCCACACTGATCCTTCTGCGTGATGAACAATCCTCACCGGCTGTCCTGATGGGGCAACGCGGGGCATCCGCGGCGTTCATGCCCGGTAAATTCGTCTTTCCCGGCGGGGCTGTCGATGCCTCCGACGCGACCGTACCCGTCACTCCTTTGACGCCCCGCGACCACACGCGCCTGACCGAACAAAGCGCAGTGCCGCCCAGCGCGCTTGCCGCCGCAGCCATTCGCGAGTTGTGGGAAGAAACGGGTCAGATCCTTGGCACCGCCCGCGCGTGGGATGATCCCCCCCAAGGCTGGCGCGGCTTTGCAAAGGCAGGCTTTGCCCCCCACGCCAGCCCGCTTTCGTTCTTTTTCCGCGCTGTCACCCCGCAAGGCCGCCCCCGCCGGTTCGACGCCCGCTTTTTTCTGGCCAGTGCCGATCATCTTTGCACAGACCCCGACGATTTTTCCGAGGCCGAGGATGAACTGTCACATCTGCAATGGGTCCGGCTCAGCGACGCGCGCGACTTTGATCTGCCTTTCATCACCAAAGTTGTTCTGGCAGAACTCGCAGCCCATCTCAAACGCGGCGGCCCACCCGCAAGCGTGCCGTTCTTTCGCAACGATGATGAGGCACATCTGATCCGCAGGCTGGGCGGGGCCGCACTGCTTTAAAGCAACAACACCAGCATGATGATGCTGACGGTCAGCAAAGACAGCCCCTGCCATTCACGTGCGCCGATCTTTTCGCCGAACACAAACGCACCGATCATCAGCGAAAACAGCAGTTCAATCTGTCCCACCGCATTTACATAGGCCGCATTCTGCAGCGTGAAGGCGGTGAACCAGCAGATCGAACCGACCATACTGGTCAGCCCCACCAATCCCGCGACACGCCACGCAGATATCACGCGCATCACCTCGCCCCGTTCGCGCCAGACAAGCCAAAGCGCCATGAAAAGCGTCTGAAACGCCGTCACAACCGCCAAGGTCACGATGGCGCGATAAAAAACATCACCATCCCCCAACGACAGCGACGCCCCGCGATAGCCGTTGCCGGATATGCCGAAAAGAACACCCGCCCCAAGGCCCAGTGCCGTCGCGCGATTGAAAATCCTTTGATGCCACGGGCCAACGCCGCCCGGCGGGTCGGACAACAACACGACACCCGCCAGCCCGACCAGCATCGCGAAAATCGTCAGCCCCGTGAACTGGTCACCCAGAATGAGAAAGCCGAACAGCGCGCTCAGCAGGACTTCGGTTTTCTTGAAGGTGATACCAACGGCAAAATTCCGGTGACTGAACAGCGCGACAACACACATGGTGGCAAGGATTTGCGACATCCCCCCCGCAAAGGCATAGGGCCAGAAAGACGCGGGGATTTGCGGCGCGCCCTGACCGGATATGCCCGCATAGGCAAATGCGATCACAGCCACCAATGGCGACGAATAGATAAATCGCGCGAACGTGGCCCCTGCCGTCGACAGGTCCA
>JBFEQR010000179.1:0-5534 GCA_041549425.1 Yoonia sp.
AACCCGTCATTGTCGGGCCCGGGCTGCAGGCTCCAGTGTTGCATCAGCGACCAATCGGCATTCTGCGAGATAAAACGCTCGATTGCCCCGATATTTTCGTCTTTCAGCACCGAACAGGTCGCATAGGCCAACATGCCGTTGGTCGCTACCAATGGCGCAGCACCTGCAAGAACTGCATCCTGCGATTGCAGCAACCCCTCCAGCCGGTCACGGATCAACCGCCATTTGGCGTCAGGGGTCCGCCGCCACGTGCCTGCACCGCTGCATGGTGCGTCGCAAAAAACGACATCATAGGGCCCGTGTTCTGCAACCGCATCGGTCGGCAGGGTCGTGATCTGCACCCCCGCCCGCACGGCGCGGGCAGGCAAATCGCGCATCCGCCGTGCATCAATGTCATGCGCAAAGACCTGTGCGTCATGTTGGTCAGCAAAGCCAAGCGCCTTGCCCCCGCCGCCTGCGCAGTAATCTAGAACGCGTGCCTGATCCGGCACAGGCACCGTCTGGATCGCCCATTGAGAGGCCGCATCCTGCAACTCGACCAGCCCCGTCTGATAGGCTGCGGCGGTCTTGACCCTGCGCGGATTTTCCACAACGCGCAGACATCCGGCGACAGAGGGATGAAATTGGGTGGCGATACCGTCTTTGGCCAAGGCCGTGACAGCGGCATCCACCGTGCCACGCCGCTGATTGACCCGCAGAAAAACCGGCGCGCGTCCTTGTTGCGCATGTGCCGCGATCATCGCATCCGGCCCCAGACTGTCTTGCCACAAAGGCCACAGCCAGTCCGGCACATCGCATGCTGCCGCATCATCCAGCTCAAGCGGTGCGGCCAAAGCCGCGCGTTCATCCTCGCTTAGCGGTGCAGGCGCATGCCCTTGCCCATCGAAAAGTGTATCTACCGGCCAGCCTTCGCGTTGTGCCAAACGCAGCATCAGCGACCGCCCGTCCCCGTTTCCCAATGACCGGCGCGCGCGCAGCACGTCAAAGACATGATCCCGCACCGCAGCACGGTCCTTGGAACCCGCAAAACGGCTGCCGCGCGCCCAAGCCGTCAGGGCCTGCTCGGCTGGCATGCCTGCGCCAATCTGGTCGATCACAGTGATTGCGGCCGCCACCCGCGCGCCGGGTGTCATGGCCTAGCCGATCCGGTAGTTGGGGCTTTCGCGGGTGATCTGCACATCATGCACATGGCTTTCCTTCAGGCCCGCGCCGGTAATCTTGACGAAGTTGCAGTTCTTGCGCATCTCGTCCACCGTCGCACAACCGGTATAGCCCATCGCCGCACGCAGACCGCCCACCAGCTGATGCACCACCGCACTGGCAGACCCCTTGTAGGGGACCTGCCCCTCGATCCCTTCGGGAACCAGTTTGTCGCTTGCGGCATCCTTCTGGAAATAGCGATCCGCAGACCCGCGCGCCATCGCGCCCAGACTGCCCATCCCGCGATAGGATTTAAAGGACCGGCCCTGATAAAGGATCACTTCGCCCGGGCTTTCGTCTGTACCTGCGATCATTGACCCCACCATCGCGCAAGACGCGCCCGCCGCGATCGCCTTGGCGAAATCGCCCGAAAATTTGATCCCGCCGTCGGCAATGACCGGCACGTCGCCTGCGCCAGCAGCACAATCCATGATAGCTGTCAGCTGCGGCACACCGACACCGGCGACCATGCGTGTGGTACAGATCGAACCCGGCCCGATCCCTACTTTGACAGCATCGGCACCAGAGCCGATAAGGGCCTTCGCCGCTTCGCTTGTCGCGATGTTTCCGGCCACGATCTGCACTTCATTGGACAGCATCTTGGCGCGTTCAACAGCCTTGGCCACGCCTTCGGAATGACCATGCGCGGTGTCGATCACAACCATATCAACGCCTGCCTCGACAAGCGCCTGCGTGCGTTCAAATCCCGCATCCCCTACGCCAGAGGCCGCAGCCACCCGCAAACGACCCAGATCGTCTTTGCAGGCCATCGGGTTCAACACGGCCTGTTCGCTATCCTTAAGGGTCAAAAGCCCCGTCAGCTTGCCTTTGGTATCGGTGATCAACAGTTTTTCGATCCGGCGGGCCTGCATCAGTGACCGCGCCTCGTCCAGATCGGCGGGCTCTTGCAGGATGGCAAGATTGTCGGTGGTCATCATCACGCTGACAGGCGTCTTGTCGTCTTGGGCGAAGCGCATATCGCGGTTGGTGACAATACCCACAACAAGGCCGTTTTCGCCAACAACCGGAAAACCTGTGATGCGGTAGCGTTCCATCAGGGCTTTGGCATCGGCCAGCGTCTGGTCGGGGCGCAGGGTCACAGGATTATAAACCGTGCCGGAAACAAAGCGTTTGACGCGGCGGATTTCCTTGGCCTGTTCTTCGACATTCAGGTTCTTGTGCACCACGCCGATCCCGCCCGCCTGCGCCATGGCAATCGCCATGCGGCTTTCGGTGACCGTGTCCATTGCGCTGGACAAAAGCGGGATGTTCATGCTGATCGATTTGGTGACTTTCGTCGCCGTATCCGCCGTGGACGGCAACACAGAGGATGCCCCCGGCACCAGCAAAACATCATCAAAGGTAAGCGCCTCGCGAATCTCCATCAACCGGTCTCCTATGTCGTGGGTGCGTTGGCACGTCCCTATTGCATGGATACTTCAAGGGGGAAAGGGGTAAGTGCGGTTTGCAGGCGGTTGAGGGGCGCCGATGGGGCGGGCGTAGGCATCAAAGACCTGAAATCGCTGGTTTGCGCCCAGAAAACGCAGCAAGGTTCGCATCAGACGGTCTGGTGACGCGGGCAAGAAAGCGGCAGTTATGCTGGCAAGCCTGTTCCTCCGCAATCCGATGCCGCTCTGCATATTTATTATGACGGATATGGGTCTTCCCTTGTGCGGCCCACAAGTTACATTCCCCCCAACAGCAAGAAGGCGCCTTCATGTCTAACGATCCTCTCGTCATTTTCACCCCCTCCGGCAAACGCGGGCATTTTCCTGTAGGCACGCCCGTATTGACAGCCGCACGACAGCTGGGCGTCGATCTGGACAGTGTCTGTGGCGGACGCGGTATTTGTTCCAAATGTCAGATCACGCCCGCTTATGGCGCATTTTCCAAACATGGCGTGACAGTCGCGGACACCGCACTTTCCGAATGGAACAGCGTCGAACAACGCTATGACGAAAAACGCGGCCTGAAAAAAGGGCGCCGCTTGGGCTGTCAAGCGACGATCCAGTCGGATGTTGTCATTGATGTGCCCGCCGAAAGCCAAGTCCACAAACAGGTCGTGCGCAAACGGGCCGAGGCGCGCGAGATCATCATGAACCCCTCGACCAAGCTCTACTACGTCGAGGTCGCCGAACCGGACATGCACGACCCATCTGGCGATCTGGAACGCCTGACCGCCGCTCTTAGCCGCGACTGGGACCTGCCCCGTCTGGAGGCCGATCTGGGCGTTCTGAAAACCCTTCAAAAGGCGCTGCGCAAGGGGGAATGGAAGGTCACGGTCGCGGTCCATCTTGGCGACGCGGTGTTCAGCCCGCGCATTATTCAGGTCTGGCCCGGTTTTTACGAAGGCACGCTTTACGGGTTAGCCGTCGATCTGGGATCGACCACTATCGCCGCCCACCTGTGCGATCTGCAATCAGGCGAGGTCGTCACCTCATCCGGCATCATGAACCCGCAAATCCGTTTCGGCGAAGACCTGATGAGCCGTGTCAGCTATGGCATGATGAACCCCACAGGGTCGGAAGAAATGACCAAGGCCGTGCGCGAAGGGATGAACGCCCTGTTCGTGCAGATCGCGTCTGAGGCCGAGATTGACCGCAACCTGATCGTTGACGCCGTGTTCGTCTGCAATCCGGTGATGCACCACCTGTTTCTGGGCATCGACGCCTATGAGTTGGGTCAGGCGCCCTTTGCGCTGGCCACGTCAGAGGCGATTTCGTTGCGTGCCTCTGAGCTGGATCTCAACCTGCATCCAGCGTCCCGCGTCTATATCCTGCCTTGCATCGCGGGTCATGTGGGGGCCGACGCCGCCGCTGTGGCCCTGTCCGAGGCGCCTGACAAATCCGACGATCTGGTCTTGATCGTGGACGTGGGCACAAACGCCGAAATCCTCTTGGGCAACCGCGACAAAGTGCTGGCGTGTTCGTCACCCACCGGCCCCGCATTTGAGGGGGCGCAGATCAGCTCCGGTCAACGCGCAGCCCCCGGTGCGATCGAGCATGTGCAGATTGACCCCGTCACCAAACTGCCCCGCTTTCAGGTCATCGGCTCTGACATCTGGTCGGACGAGGAAGGTTTCGACGCGGCTATTGCCCAGACCGGTATCACCGGCATCTGCGGGTCGGGCATTATCGAAGTGATCGCCGAAATGCGTCTTGCCGGTATCGTCGACGGGCCGGGCCTGATCGGGTCGGCAGAACAAACCGGATCACCCAATTGCTTTCAGGACGGGCGGACCAATTCCTACCTGCTTTATGATGGCACGGCCGATGGCGGTCCCAAGATCACCGTGACCAACACAGACATCCGGCAAATCCAGATGGCCAAGGCCGCACTTTATTCCGGTGCCCGCCTGCTGATGGATAAATTCGGCGTGGATAAAGTGGACCGGATCGTGCTGGCAGGTGCTTTTGGTGCCCATATCAGCCCCAAACACGCGATGGTGCTGGGCATGATCCCCGATGCGCCGCTGAACAAGGTGACCAGTGCAGGCAATGCCGCCGGCACCGGCGCACGGATTGCCCTGCTGAACACCGACGCACGGCGCGAAATCGAAGAAACCGTGCATAACATCCACAAGATCGAAACCGCGATCGAGCCGCGCTTTCAGGAACATTTCGTCAATGCCTCCAACATCCCCAATGCGGTAGAACCGTTTCCGATCCTCGAAAGCATCGTCACGATCCCCAAGGTGAACCACAACACCGGCGGTGGTGGCGATGGCGGCCGCAGACGGCGGCGGGCGCGCTGACATTGCGGGCCGGTACAGCGCCCCGCGACGGCCTTCTGGACCTGCTGCGCAGCCTGTCCATCAGCTCTGTGATCCTGTTTCATGTGCTGCACGGCATCATGCGCTTTGCCCCGCCCGAGGATATCCCCCACATCATCGCGCGCCTGTCGTCATGGTTGAACTTCAGCTGGCAACCCCTTGGTGTTGATGTCATCTTTCTGGTCTCTGCCTATCTTTTGACGCGCTATCTGCTGGAGGAATTGCGCGATACAAAGGTGATCAACCTCAAGGCCTACTACATCAAACGGGTCTCGCGGATCATTCCGCTTTACTATCTTGCAATCGTGGTGTTCGCGCTGGCCCAGGGCGACAGCCTGCTGGATGTGGCCCTTGCGATGCTCTTCATCCAGTTCCTGCTGACCGGCAACGCCGTCGTTCCCGTCGGCTGGTCGATGGAACTGATGATGCTGGTCTATATCGCCCTGCCCGCATTGGCATGGGGACTTTGGCGCGCGCGCCGTCCCCTTGTCTGGCTTGGTCTGGGTATCTTGGGCAGCGTGGCGATCCGCATGATCCCGCTTTGGGGGCAGCCCGAGGTCGC
>JBFEQR010000180.1:0-5532 GCA_041549425.1 Yoonia sp.
ATCCCCGCACCCGCGCGGGCAAGGTGTAAGTGCATCTCCGGATCGACAACCGTATGGCGCACCGTTGCACGTGGAAAGGGTGAGGCGGCGATCATGGCCTGCAATTCCGGTATTTCGCCGTAGCCAAGCCATGTGAGACCCTCGCCGCGCGGTCCGGCGTCGTGCAGATGCCGATCGAGATAGGCGCGCGAGGCAAAGACACCCAATGACAGCGGAAACAGTTTGCGCCCCACCGCATCGCCGGTCAGATCACGCACATGGCGGATCGACACATCGGTTTCGAGTTTTTCGATGGAATCGAGGTCGTAGGACAGGTTCATGTCAATTTGGATATCGGGATAAAGGGACAGAAATTCGCCCAGAACCGGCGCCAGCAGGAAATGCGCGGTCATCGGGTCAACCGACAGACGGAAACGGCCCGCCGCCTCGCTGTCCAGCCCGCGGACGGCGTTGAAGCCCTGTCGCAAGGCCGCTTCGGCCTCAAGCGCTTGTGGCAGTAGCTTGCGGCCTGCCGCCGACAGTTCCAGCCCGCCCGCGCTACGCCGGAACAGTTGGACGCCCAGTTGCGCCTCCAGCCCCTCGACCTGCCGCCGCACGGTCGCGTGCGTCCCGTCCAGCTGCTCGGCTGCACCGCGCAAAGACCCCGCCCGCGCAACGGCCAGAAAGGCCGGAAGAGATTTCCAATCCACCATGTGGAACGATTATGAACCACACTGGTGTGATATTGGCAATATTCGATGAATATTTGGTCCGGTATGTGCTGCACAGTCAAACTGAAAGGACGTTTCCATGACTGCAACACTCAACGCCTGGAGCATCACGCGTTACGGTGCCCCCGAAGTTCTGAACCCCGTGACGCGGCCCATTCCGACGCCGGGGCCGACCGAAATCCTGATCCGCATCCGCGCCTCGGCTGTCACGCGCGCCGATGGCATGATGCGGGCCGGACAGCCACGGTTTGCCCGTCTGTTTCTCGGCTTGGGCCGCCCGCGCCGCAACCTCGTTGGCACCGGTCTTTCCGGAGAGGTGATCGCCGTTGGTGACAAGGTTAGCCGCTTCGTGGTCGGCGATGCCGTCTTTGGTGAAGCGGGGCTCGATTTCGGGGCCAATGCCAGTCACATCTGCCTTGATGAGGCTGGCGTTCTGATGAAAAAGCCTGCGGCGCTCTCGCATGAGGATGCGGCGGTCATGTGCGACGGTCCTTTGACCTCCTATCATTTCCTGCACGAGATGGCACAGGTGCACAGCGGGCAGCGTATCCTGATCCTCGGCGGGGCTGGTAGCCTTGGGACTGCGGCAGTGCAGATCGCCGCCGCCGCAGGTGCCGATGTCACCGCCACCTGCAGCACGCGCAACGCTGCCTTCGTGGCGGGGCTCGGCGCGGCGCGGATTGTCGACTACACTTTGCAGGATTTCACCACTCTGCCAGACCGCTACGATGTGATCTATGACACGCTCGGTGTCAGTTCCTTCGCGGCAGCCAGACCGCGGCTGACGCGCAACGGGCGCTATATCTGTCCCGTGCTGACATTGCCGCTGCTGTTTGCAATGTTGAAAAGCCGCCTGACCGGTGGTCGCCGTGCCCAATTCACCGCGGCTGGCCTTTTGCCACCTGCGCACCTGCGTGCCCACCTTGAACGCCTTCTGGCGATGACGGAGGCCGGAACACTGTCACCCGTACTCGACCGGGTGTACCCTCTGGCGGATCTGATCGAAGCGCACCGCCACATGGAAACGGGCCACAAGCGGGGCAACGTGGTCGTCGTTTGACCGCAGTTGATTGCGGGGCTGGACTGGCGGATCAAGCACCGCCGGTCCGTCTTTCGGTCATGAAACCGGCTGCGGCGCTGACCAAAAGACCGCCCCCGATCGCAGCGAGCCAGTCAACAAAATGAAGCGGACTAAGATGCAACAGGTCCGCCATCGGGGGAAACTGGATGGCAAAGATGGCCGAACCCATCGTCGTCGCCACAGCAATCACGGCGTTGCGCGAACGCAGTCTACTCAGCACTGCGGTGATGGCCGCGCTGGCCGTGATCAGCGCGGCCATTGCCATTGAACGCGCATGGGCGACATCCTGTTCGATACCAAGGTTCATGATGTAGCCACTGACAATCACCGCTGTCGCCACAACGCTGACGAGCCCGATGGAAAACCACGCACGCCGCGCATAAAAGCGCCGTCGCCGCCCGCGTGAGGCGGGCGCAAGCCCGTCATTGGATGGCAGGTTCTGGAACACCAGCAAAGCGGTCGGATGGATGATCAGTTCCAGCCAGACGATATGGATCGGCAGGTAAAGCAGCGGATATCCCAGCAAAGGGATCAATGCGGCCGTCGCCACCAATGGCGCGTGCACCATCAGAAGATATGCAAAGCTCTGCCGCAGGTTTTCGAACAGCTGGCGGCCTTCGCCGATGGCGCGGATGATGGTCGCAAAATTGTCGTCCAGCAGCACAATCGATGCGACTTCGCGCGCGGCCTGTGTCCCGCGCTGGCCCATTGCGATACCGATATCGGCACCGCGCAGCGCGGGGGCGTCGTTCACGCCGTCGCCTGTGACGGCCACCAACTCACCCTCGCGGCGCAGGGCTTCGACCAGTGCCAGCTTTTGCGCGGGGGTGCAGCGGGCGACCACGTCCACCTGCACGACTGTGTCATTGCCGTCCAGATAGGTGGCCAGATCAGCACCGTCCACGACGCAGGGGTCCGCGCCCCCGATGCCAATCTCGCGCGCGATTGCCTCGGCGGTGCGCGCGTGGTCGCCAGTGATCATGATCACCCTGATGTTTGCGGCCTGTGCGGTCCTGACGGCTTCCACGACCCCCGGACGCACCGGATCGGCAAAGCTTAGCAAACCCGCAAAGACATAGCCTTCGGAGGGCTCGTCACTGACAGCAGCCGCAAGGGGCCGCGAAGCCACCGCGATCACCTTATGGCCCATGTCCCCAAGGGTGCGGGTCTGCGCAAGCCAGGCTTCGCGGGCATCCTCCGACAAGCTTGACATCTCAAGCACCGTTTCCGGTGCCCCCTTCACAATTGCCTGCAGGTCACCTGTGGTGTCCGCGATCACGACAGTTTCGCGTCTGCGGTCTTCGGTAAAGGGAAAGAGGCGCGCGACCTGTCCGTCAGACGGCGCTGCCGCATCAAGAAGAAGCAGGTCCATCGGATCATCCGTTTCCGCACGCGAGGCGGTCGCGGCCAGCCTGAGTAATGCCAGCCGGTCCATGTCGTCTGCGGGAAATGTATCGACCAGCGTCAACTGCCCTTCGGTCAAGGTGCCTGTCTTGTCGGTGCAGATGCAGGTGACCCGCCCGATGCTTTCGACGACCACTGCCCGCCGCACCAACGCCTGCCTGTGCGCCAGCCGGTACACGCCAACACCCAGAAAGAAACTGAACACGACAGGGAACTCTTCGGGGATCGCGGCGATTGCAAGTGTCAGGGCGCTGAGAAGGGCATCGACAGGGCCATATCCCTGCATGAAGCGGACAACAGCCAGCACCAGACACAGCACCAGTGCCGCGACCAGAAGAACCCGCACAAGACGCCCGATCTCTTTTTGCAACGGTGTCGTTTCAGACAAAGATGACTGCGACAGATGCGCGATTTCACCGTAAAGCGTGTCGGCCCCCGTAAAGACGATGCGCACCCGTGCCTGACCGGTCAAAAGGCGGGTGCCGGCCATGCCCCAATGCAGACCGTCAACCGAAATGCCCTCCGGTCCGGCGGCGAAATCCGTCAGGGGGTCTTTTCTGATCGGCAGTGCCTCGCCGGTCAGGGTGGATTCGTCCGCCTGAAGTGCCTCACCGCCGACAATGACCCCGTCTGCGGGAAAATATGATCCAGCCGCAACGATCACAAGATCGCCGGGCACCAGCTCTTCGGCGGGCAATTCCACCTCTGTGCCGTCGCGTACCACCAGTGCTGTGGCGGCCAACCGACTGGTCAGCCCTTCGGTTGAAATCTGCGTGCGGCGATGAAGATAGGCGTCCATGCCTGCAATCGGCAAAAGCGCGAGAGCAAGCACCGTTGCCTCGCCGTAATCGCCCAGCCAGACAAAAAGAAGTGCTGTGCCCGCCAGAAACCAGATCATCGGGTCGCTAAGCGTGCTGCGCAAAACGTCCAGCCAGTTCCACCCTGTGCCGGAGACAATCGCATTGGGCCCGTAGGTGTTGCGCCGTTCCTGTACCTGCGAAGATGGTAACCCCTGATCCGAATTACCAAGATCGCGAAACCGGCTAGCAGGAATGTCTCGACGCAACTGAAAGCTCCTTGTTCAGTCCGGCGGCGGTGCAAAAGCGGCCGGATTGCCCCGCTTTCTAGCTTCGCAAAGTCAAGAATGCACGACCCATCTTGGCCTATCGACGCAAAGCCAAAATCCGCAATCCGGCGTTGCCCGAACCGGCATCACCAGTGCGGGGACAGGACAAGACCCTTGGGATCAGAGTGCGATCTGGCGAAAGTGCGCTGTGGGGTGTGTCACAGAACCGGTCGGAACGGCAGCAGTCGTCAGTAGCGCGTCAACGGAACGCGGATCGCAAAACCGATGGTGTGGTCGGTGTGATCGACCGTTAGGCCCTGCCGCGGACCATGCCCGCCATCAAGCGCTTCGACACCGCCTGAAATGCTTCCGTAATCGTAGTAACGATAAGTCGCCTCAAGGATCACCGGCCATTCGCCGGGGCGGGTCAACTGCAGCGCTGCACCAGCGCCGACAGACCAAGCCATATCCGTGCTGGAAGAACCGGCAAAAGTCCTGTCTTGTTTACCGCTATCTGCGTTCGTGCGGGTCCACGGCCCCGCTTCATTGCGCACATAGCCGAGACCCGCGACAAAGAAAGGCTGCAGGACAGCGTTCGATCCGCGCGCCTCCATCGGTGCATAGAATAGGCTGGCCATCACGCCTTTGCTGTCAAGCGATGCCTCGGTAATGTCGGCATGGCCCTTAGTGTCCAGTGACGCCTCGTTAATGTCGGCAGGTGTGTCGCAGGGGGACCCGTCAGAGGCGCTGCTGCAAGGGGCCGTGAACGCAATCTTGCCTGTCGAGAACAGCGACACATCGGCGCGAAAGCCGTTCTGCCAGTCATAGCCGATCGCAATACCGCCAAGCCCGCGCCAGTCATCCTCGGCAACGGGGTCAAAGTTGATCCGCGGATCATCCTCCCCCGGGGGAAGCCAATAGGCATCGCTCAGGTCGTGCTTGGCAGCGCCCAATTCCAGACGGACGTAGGGGCCGTATGTGACGCTCGCGACTGGCTGGCCGAACACGGTATCGCCCGATTGGGCCAAAACTTCGCTTGGCGCTGCAAGGCCAAGAGACCCGAGTGATGTCGCCAATGTGATGGCGAAAGGTGTGAAACTGTGCATTTTCTTCTCCTGGGGATTAATCGTTTTTCGGCAAGACGCTGGCGACCGCGCAGTCGCTTTCACCGTCAGCCGTGTCCGGTCGAAATCGCGATGCGAATGCGCTCTGCGTCCTCTGCGAGTGCCGCAGCCTCTACTGCGCTAACGGGGCTTCCCATGATTGCCGTC
>JBFEQR010000181.1:0-5530 GCA_041549425.1 Yoonia sp.
ATTGGTCGTAGGTTCGATCCCTACCGTCGGAGCCAAAATACCCACTGCTACGTAATATATGGATTGTCTGCCTACGGTCTCAGCCGCTGCGTGGATGCAACCCTGCTTTTGTTTTCTAACCCGCGAGAGTGCTGCGGCCTAGGATTTCTCACAGCTTCATTCCGCCAGGGTTTTTCATCAACATCCGGTTTGCCCAAGGCACCGTTTATCCCCGCAGCAGACCGCTGTGGCTGTTTTTGCCTCCAGAAGAACAAAAACAGGACCCCCGAAAAATATCGAGATTTAGGGAAACGTGATGCAAGGCAGGCTGGCTGCCCACAGTCTTCTGCATGACCCGACTGTCCTGCGAACAGTCTGAACTGCCCCGCGACCTCTGCCGAAGAAACGTCCGAAATATTTTCGGTGCCATCGCTCAGAGCCGTCCCCAAAAGTGTTGCGCAACAAATCGGGATCTAAACTTAGCCGTCAGCCGAAATTTAACCGGCAGGGACCTTCGGAAAGGACAAACATATCTTTGTCACTGTTGCCGCTAGCCGACTCCGATCGGGTCGAGACCACCTCAATCTCACCTACTCTTCGAACAGCTGGGCACACTACTTCAGTTACTTTTTGGCATTCAGTCACACACGGCTAGCGGACCAGCCATGATAGACGCCGCACTTTTCTCGCCGATCAGAAATCTTTCCAGACATCGTTGTGACCGCCCTGCGTGGCCCGACCATTCACCACAGCCTTTTGCGGCATGGCATCATTGCTCAGCACAAGGGCTTCGGCCTTCTTGGGTGTGAAAGTCTCGATATTATCGCGGCTTGCGGCATTTGTAGCACCGTCCGCCTCCATTTTGAACCGGCGCATCAAATCGGCCAGTTCTTCGGCATTCGCGTTCAGCGCATGACTATTCGCGGTTTGCTGTTCCACCATGGCCGCGTTCTGCTGCGTCACCTTGTCCAACTGCGTGACCCCGATGTTAATCTCGCCCAACCCGGTTGACTGTTCTTCCGCGCCAGAGGCGATGTCGGTCATGAGGCCCGAGATATGATTGATATGTTCAGCAATTTTGGTGAGCACATTACCGGCCTGCCCGACAAGGCCAACGCCGCGCGCCACCTGATCGGCGCTTTGGCCAATCAGCCCCTTGATTTGCTTTGCCGCATCAGAGGACCGCTGCGCCAAAGCGCGCACCTCGGAAGCAACAACCGCAAAGCCGCGGCCTGCTTAGCCTGCGCGCGCAGCTTCAACACCTGCGTTCAGCGCAAGAAGATTGGTCTGGAATGCGATATCGTCAATCACGCCGATAATTTTCGAGATCTCATCGGATGAACTTTCGATCTCATGCATGGCGCGCACGGCGCTTTGCACCACAGGTTAACTTTCTTCCGCATCCTTACGGGCGTCGTTGACCACGCTTTCGACCTTGCGCGCGCCGTCTGCGGCGGCTTTCACGCTGGTGGTCAATTCATCAAGCGCGGCTGCTGTTTGCTCCAGCGTGGCCGCCTGATTTTCAGTGCGACGGGACAGGTCATCGGAATCAGCGCTCATGGTGCTTGCGCGTTGGCGGATATCCCCCGCGCGGCCCACAACCGTTCCCAATGTGGCATTCAGTGTCGCCACCGTGCGGTTGAAGTTCTGGCGCAGAGTATCATATTCACCTTCGAACGGGGTATTTATGGTGTGTGTCAGATCGCCCTCTGCCAGTTCTGACAGCGCTTGACCAACGCGGCCCACAATCTGCGCTTGCTGCGCCTGCAAAATACGACGTTCCTCTTCTGCTTTGTCTGATGCCCTTAGCCGCGCGGAAAGTGCCACAACCGTTTGCGCGATATGGCCGATCTCATCACCGCGCTTTTCCTCAGCAAGGTCGATGTTGTAGTTCTTGTCGGCAAGACCGCCCATCGCAGCCCCAACGCGGCTGAGCGGCAGCACAAACGAACGCGCAATCAGCCATCCCAAAAGCGTGCTCAACGCGGCGACGACCAATGACGTCAATGCCATCTTGTTCCGCATTGCAAGCGCCGGGGCCTCGACCTGAGACCTCGCAACCTCTGACAATATACCCCACTCTTGGCCGAAGACCTGCACCTGCTGTCCCTTGGCCAGCACCTCGACCCCGCTCAGGCCAACCGCATCAGGAATGAATTCACCCTGTTCGCCAAGCACGCTTTCCACCTGCAGCAGTCCCGATAGGTCAGACAAAAGACTATGTCCGCCATCAAAGCGGGACTCGCTTCTGGTCATACGATCGGGACCGACAAGATAGACTTCACCGGTGTCGCCCAACCCGCGCGGATTGTTCACGATTGCATTGATCTGGCTGTTGGGCAGACGCACAGCGACAACCCCCAACAAATTCTCGTTTGCGTCAAGGATCGGTGTGGACAGAAAGGCAGAGGCCGGATCACCACTGGGCGCATAGACTGAGAAATCCGCAAAGTAGACCGCGCCCGCGATGCCGTCGCGGGCCGCTTCAAAAGCCTGCGCAAGCCCACTGGTACGAAAACGCCCCGTTAGCATGTTCGTCGCGTAGTCTTCGGCCTTTGCCACTGAATAGAGCACATCCCCATCAGGATTGAGCAAAAGCAGGTCATAATAGCCATCCGTATCCTTCACCTTGCGAAAGTACGGATGAAACTGCCCGTGTTGAAAGTGGTAGGGTACTGATTCAGGAGCCTGATCCAGCAGTTCCCTCTGATCGACCGCGTGCGGGTTATCTGTGATATAAGCGGCCTGCAAACCGCGACGGTCGATCATCAGATTGAATGAGGTCGTGAAGCTGTTCAGCGCGGCAGTCAAAGTCGGGTCCTGGGCAAGCCCGCGAACACTATCCTCGACCGTCTCGGACCATGTTTGCAGTGCCGCGGAGCGGTTGTCAGCAGTCAGACGCAAGTCCCTTCGCGCCTCTTCCAGGATATTGGCCCTGAAATCGCTATAGCTGACAATGGCGATGCTGAAACTGGCACACAGGCACAGCCCGACAATCACCGCAGGCAGTTTACGGGACACTGGTATCGCGCTTGGATTAAACATACTGACCTCGTACAGCGGACATCATTTACCCCACGGTCCTGACACGCGCAGATTAAGATCAACTTAAAAAAAACTCGGCACGCCTGCTCACAACGGATTGCCCGCAAGCCATCGCCGCAGGTGGCTCTCTTTCGCCCGTGGCACCCTACCGCGTCGTCAATATCGGCAATTCGGAGAAGGGTCCGACTGATGGATTTCGTCGACGCCATCGAGCAGGCCTTGGGACAAAAAGCGATCCGCAATTACCTGGATATGCAAAAAGGTGATGTGCCCGCGACATGGGCCGATGCCACACTCTTGAAAAAAACTGACGGACTATCAGCCGCAAACAAACGTGCGCGACGGCGCGGCGCAGTTTGTTACATGGTTCCGCGATTACTACGGAAAATAACGCTGGCGGCGCAATCCTGTGCGATCATGCAAATCCGGGATGGGAGTGGCGGACAGACAGGGATTCGAACCCTGGAGACGGTCTCCCGCCTACACACTTTCCAGGCGTGCGCCTTCGACCACTCGGCCACCTGTCCGTGGCGGCGGTTTAGCCCTAAGTGACCGTCCTTTGCAAGACCCCAAACATATGTTTGTGTCCACGTATTTACCTCTGGACACGCTGCACCCTATAAATGGGTTCGCATTCCTCAAGAGGCCTCCGCCATGCTGCATGATCCGCCAAAGACGGCCACACCCGAAAGGCCCGGAGAAACACAGCGTCTGCAAACCGGCGCGTTGCTGATTATTGCTTTTGCGGTGGTGCTGTTTCTTTTGGTGCAGGCGCGGTTCGTCCTGATTTCACTGGCCACGGCAATCATTCTGTTCAGCCTGACCAGCGATGTGATCAATTTCATCGCGCGCCAAAGGATCGGACCGTTTCGCATTCCCAATACGCTTGCCAGTATCGCGGCCATGGCCTTGATCGCGGCGGCACTTCTGACCCTGTCCTCGATCCTGCTGGCGCAGGTCAATACGGTCCTTGTCACCACACTGTCCTACACAGAGCGTGCGCCTTCGGCTGTTGCATCGCTATTTGCGTGGCTTGGCGAAGACAGCCAGTTGGCCATGTTCAACGCACTGCAATCGGTCGATGTGTCCAGCTATCTGCGCAGTGCCGCCGCGCAGGCCAGCGGGATTACGCAGGCAACGGTGCTTGTGATCCTTTTTGTAGGGTTTCTCTTTGCGGAACGGATCTGGTTCGAAACCAAACTGCAAAGCTTCGTCGGCGATGCCGAACAGGCCGCGCGTGTGGGCAAGATCATTCAGTCCATCATCCACCGCGTGAACTATTACCTTTTGGTCAAAACGGTCATTTCGGCGATTACAGGGGCGATGATCTATGTGCTTGCGCGGGCGTTTGATCTGGAACTGGCGACATCGCTTGGCATCATCACCTTTGTGCTGAACTTCATTCCCAATATCGGCTCGATTGTCGCCACCGCCCTGATTGCGCTGGTTGCCCATGTCGAGATCGGCGATGGGACAACCACGCTTGCGGTCTTTGCAATCGCGGGCCTGATCCAGTTCGTCAACGGCAGCGTCATTGATCCGATGCTGATGGGGCGCGCGCTGCGTCTGTCGTCGTTCGGTATCATCCTGTCGCTGGCCTTCTGGGGCGCGGTCTGGGGTATTCCGGGCATGTTCCTGTCGGTGCCGATCATGGTGATGTTTCTGGTGGTGTGCAGCCATGTGCCCAAGCTGCGGCCCTTTGCCGTGCTGCTCTCGCGCGAGGGGTTGCCGGAATCCGAAAAGATGCTCGACAACCCGGTAGACCGTGACCTTTTCGGGGCTGACCGCGATTAGCGAGGCGGGCGCGGTGCGGGTGGCGGTTTTCCGGTGATGGGCTGGCGCGCAAAAAAGACGACGTCTTCGGCGAAATACTGAAAACTATCCGCATTCTCGATGGCACGCTTGGGATCGCGACGCGCCATTTGCGCGCATAGGTCGCGCGAATAACAGTGATCCTCAGTCGCCGCCAAATGCACGAAATGCGAAATCTCGTGGATCAAAGTGCCTTCGCGCGTGCCATTGAGACTTTGCACCGCATCCGGTCTGAACTCTGCCATGCTCTGCAATCCGAAGAATGAAGGACAGACGTGGATCATGTAGGGTTGATCCGAAAAGACCCACGCAAATTCCCCCAGCGCGCATCCGTCGTCCCCCACCGCGTCGCACTGCACTGTCATCCTACCGCCCCTGATGGCCGTAACGATGGCTTTGAAACTGGCGCGGACCTCTTCGGCGTTGGCAGGGGAAAAGTTACCGAACCAGCGTTGATAATGCGGGGTATCACCGACAGCCACCGCAGCCTTGAGCGCGAGGGGCTTTGCATCACGCAAGGCTGCATCAATTATCACCGTCTCGCGCGGGCTGCACCCTTCATAGGGTTGCGCGAGCGCCGGATGCGCCAGCACCACGGCCAAGACTGCAAAGATGACGCGCAGATACACCACCTACTCCAGATGCAGATAGACCCGACGATTCTGGCGGCCCTTCTTTTCGATCTTGCCCAAGC
>JBFEQR010000182.1:0-5493 GCA_041549425.1 Yoonia sp.
ATGGTGACTGACAGGGCAGATGCCGCACAGGCGCTGGACGATCACGGGGACCTCCCACATCAGCCGCCCGTGGATGAACCGTTCAAACCCGCGGAATTCGACGATATGCAGGCGGGCCTCGTCGACCATGCCGTCCTGATCAAGGTGGATCGTGACCTTGCCATGTCCTTCAACGCGGGTGACGGGCGATATTTCAATGGTGCGCGGTGCGTCAGTCAAAGCGGATATGCCCCCGTTCAAAGCCGTCGAACTTGCCCGTCAGCAATGCCATCAGCGTGCTATAAATCACGTCACCCGTCGGCGCGCAGCCGGGGATCTGGTAGTCGATCTCGACCACTTCGGAACAAGGATAGACGCGGTCCAGCAGCAGCGGCAGGGCAGGGTCGTTGGGGATGATCTGGGATTTGTTCGCGGTGTAGGGGCCGTTGATATAGGCCTCTTCCAGACATTCGCGCAGCGGTGCATCCGAATGCATGATCGCGTTGCGCATCGCAGGCAGCCCGCCCATGATCGCGCATTGCCCAAGCCCGATCAGCACATCGCAGTTGCGCCGGAAATCCTGCAGGACATGCACGTTTTCCTCGTTGCAGCAGCCGCCTTCGATGATCCCGATGTCGCAGCGCTGTGTGAACCGTTTGATATCCGTCAGCGGCGAGCGGTCGAAGTCCACAAGCTTCATCAGGTCAATCAGGCGTTCGTCCATATCCAGCATCGCC
Organism: Yoonia sp.; assembly: GCA_041549425.1. Classification (GTDB taxonomy): domain Bacteria; phylum Pseudomonadota; class Alphaproteobacteria; order Rhodobacterales; family Rhodobacteraceae; genus Yoonia. Next base: position 717 of record JBFEQR010000182.1, read on the forward strand.
ATGTGACAGCCAAAACACCCCGCAAGCGAGGCCGTGGCGATGCGGGCTTTGGGCAGGTCAGTCATCGCGCTTCTTCTCGATATCGTGGCCGATCAGGTGGGTGTCATAGTCACGGGTCCCGATCGGGCGCGCAAAACCTTGGCCTTTGCGGATGATGCAGCCCACCGGGCACACCTCTGCCGAGATCGCGAAATCGGTGACAGCGGCGTCTGTGTCCGCCAGATCAGCGCCGTTCACGCCGATATGGCGGTGAATGCCGCGCCCGACGTAGCCGAACACGCCCTTGCCATCGACGTCTTGGGACGCGCGCACGCAGCGTCCGCAGGAAATGCAGCGGTTGTTGTCCAGCGCGATATCGGGGTGCGATGCATCCACAGGGCGGCAGGGTTCCAGATAGGGGAACAGCGTCGGTGCGGTCATGTCCAGCCGGTAGGCCATAGCCTGCAATTCGCAGTTCCCGCTGGCTTCGCAGATGGGACACAGGTGGTTGCCTTCGTTGAACAGCATCCCCACCAGATCGCGGCGCAGTTTGTTGATATGCGCGGTCTCGTTCTCGACCACCAGATAGGGGGCTGCGGGTTGTGTGCAGGCGGCGACACTGCGCCCGCCCGCCTTGACCGTACACACGCGACAGCTGCCTTGATGGCGCAGCCCTTCGTGGTCGCACAGGCGCGGAATGTAGATGCCCGCGTTGTCTGCGGCCTCCATGATGGTCTGGCCGTCTTTGGCGGTGATTTCCACGCCGTCGATCAGGAAACTGAACCCGCTCATTTGCTGAAATCCGTGTCGTAGATGGATGACCGCCGTTTCGCCAGAACCCGCGCGTCGCTGATCGCCGACTGGATATCGAAGGTCGCGCGCATCCGGTCTTTGGGCGGCTTGACCATCGCCGCATAGACCAGCGGAAAGTTATCCAGCGTCGACAGGATCGGATTGGGCGAGGTCATGCCAAGCCCGCAGCGGCTTGTTTCGATGATCGTGGCAGAAAGGTCGCGCAGGTAGGTGATGTCAGCAGGATTGGCGAGGCCGCGGCGGAACTTGCCCACCGCCTTTTGCAGAAACACGTTGCCCACGCGGCACGGCGTGCAGTAGCCGCAGCTTTCGTGGACAAAGAAGGACATGTAGTATTCGACAATCTCCAGAATGTTCCGGTCGGGCGAGAACACCACCACGGCCCCTCCCGTTGCCAGATCGTCAAAGGTCAGTTTGCGCCCGAAGGTGTCGCGCGCGATCATGGTGCCAGAGGGGCCACCGACCAGCACCGCAGCGGCGTCTTCGCCCCCTGCCATCACCAGCAATTCGCGTACCGACACCCCGTAGGGCAATTCGTAAACGCCCGGATTGATGCAGTCCCCCGACACGCTGAACAGCTTGGTGCCGTGGCTGCCTTCTGTGCCCATGTCAAAGAACCACTGCGCCCCGCGATCCATGATGCGGGCGGCGTGGCAAAAGGTTTCGACGTTGTTCACCACCGTGGGATGGCCCAGATAGCCGTGGGTCACCGGATAGGGGGGGCGCGTTTTGGGTTCACCCGGCAGACCTTCGCAGTAACTGATCAGCGCGCCCTCTTCGCCGCAGATATAGGCCCCCGCGCCCATTTGCAGGCGGATGTCGAAATCAAAACCGGCGACGCCAAGGATGTTCTGGCCAAGCAAGCCCTTTTGCCGCCGCGCATCCAGCACCTCTTGTAGCAGGGGGCGCAGGTAGACGTATTCGCCCCGCAGATAAAGGATACCCTCGCGTGCGCCCACCGCGCGCGCCGCGATGGTCATCCCTTCGATCAGCAGATGCGGGCGTTCGGTCAGCAACACACGGTCCTTGAACGTTCCCGGTTCGCCTTCGTCGGCGTTGCAGATGATAAAACGGCGGTCGTCCTTGGCCCCTGCGGCAAAGCGCCATTTCTGGCCGGTGGTAAAGCCCGCACCGCCGCAACCGCGCAGGCCGCTGGCGGTGATCTGGTCGATGATCCGCTCGGGCGGCAGGGCAACGGCCTTTTGCAGTCCCGCATCATGGGGCACAGGCCCCAACAGCACCGCGCCCGCATGTTTGATGTTGTTGGCCACCATCCGCGTGGCGCGCGCATGTGGCGTCAGAGGGTCGCAATGGTCCGTAATCAGGTCTTCGGGGCTTTGACCGCGTTTGAGCGCATCTGCAAACCGCGCAACCTTGTCAGGGGTCAGACAGGTCAGCACCACATCGTTCACCATCGCGGCAGGGGCCTGATCGCACAGGCCGATGCAGGGGGTGTATTCCAGCGAAAAGGCACCATCCGCCGAAGTTTGCCCGACGGTGATGCCCAAAGCGGTCTCGAAGGCTTTGGTCACCGCATCCAGACCCGCGAAACGGTCGATGATATCGTCGCAAAGCCGGATTGTGACGCGCCCTTTGGGTTCAAGCGACAGAAAGGCATAGAAACTGGCCACACCCTCAACAGCTACCTGAGTCAGGGCGGTTTTGTCTGCGACGGTCTGCATGGTGTCGCGCGAAATCCAGCGCAAAGCGTCTTGCACATCGCGCAGAATATCCAGCATCCGGTGCGGATCATTGTCATAGCGCGCGCAGATCAGGGCGACGGTGTCCTGATCAGACGCGCCTTTGGTTTGCTGTTCCATGACCGCAGGCTAGCGCGCCCGCGTGTCGCACTCATTGATTTGCATCAACGCGCCTTATTCTGCGGCGCGGGCGTGCCGGTCCTGTGTCACATCGTGATACATGTAGTCCCGCGTTAGCGGTACGGCGTCGATTGTCCGCGTCAGCTGGAACTGGAAGACCACCTGCCGCCCGTGCCGGAAGGTCTGTTCGCAGGCCGCCAGATAGAACCGCCACATGCGCACAAAACGGTCGTCATAAAGGGTGCGCGCATTCTGCGCATTTGCGCTGAACCGGTCAAACCAGTGCCGCAGCGTATAGGCATAATGCAGCCGCCAGCATTCGACGTCCGTGGCCCAAAGCTGTGATTTTTCGACCGCTGTCATGGTCTCTGACATCGTCGGAATATAGCCGCCGGGAAAGATATATTTGGCGATCCAGGGGTTCGTGGCATCAGGCGGGCCGGTCCAGCCGATGGTATGGACCAGCGCAATCCCATCGGGCTTGAGATGTGCGTTGATCGCATCGAAATACGTGCCGAAGTGCGGCAGGCCGACGTGTTCGAACATGCCCACGGATACGATCCGGTCGAACAGACCGTGCAGATCGCGGTAATCACACAGTTTGAACGTCACACGATCCGACAACCCTGCATCCGCCGCGCGTTTCGTCGCAATGGCAAGCTGTTCCTTGGACAGGGTGATGCCCACCACCTCTGCCCCGTAGTCGCGCGCCAGCGTCAGCGCCATACCGCCCCAGCCACAGCCGATATCCAGCACGCGCATTCCCGGTTCCAGCATCAGCTTGCGGGCGATGTGGTGCTTTTTGTTGCGCTGCGCGTCCTCCAGCGTGTCGTTCTCATGATGGAAATAGCCGCAGGAATACTGCCGGTCGGCATCTAGAAACAGATCATAGAGCGCGCCTGACAGGTCGTAATGATGCGCCACGTTGCGCCGTGCGCGTTGCGCGATGTTATTTTGCGTAAAGCGCCGCATGGCCAGACGCAGGCGGGGCAGTAGCTGTTGCCACCAGACCCGCGGTGCAGCGTGCAGATTGCGCACGACCAGTGCCAGAAAATGCTGCAGATCGTCCCCTGCGATGGTCAGGCTGCCGTCCATATAGGCCTCACCCAGCGCCAGTTCGGGGTTCAGCACCAGCCGCCTGACAGTGGCGGGATCATGCAGGCGCACGTGCACCGGTATGCCGGTGTCATTGCCATAGTCCCTGACCTTACCGTCGGGCATGGTCACATGCAGCGTGCCACGCTGGATGGTCTTTCTAAGCATCTGATCAAGTGCGAAGTACCACATAAGAACGCGTCTCCCGCAGAGGATGAAGAAGACTTCAATCTAGCAACCCCGCCCATGGCCGGATTGAGCGATATCAATGCGCCAGCGCCACGGTTTGCAGCTTGTAGTCATCGCGCACGCGAAACACGCAGGCATCGGGCACCTCTTGCCATGTTTCGCCTTGGGTCACCGGCTCTGACGCGATTTCAAGCGCGCGATAGGAGGTCTGCGCCTTGTGATGCACGTGGGACTTGTTGCAGATCGGGCATTTGAACGCCTTGACCCGCCGCAGGCTGACCATGGACCGGTTCAGCCGCGCACCCACCATGCGGTCCCCGTCCGTCAGGATGATGTTCAACCCGACCCGCGCGGTGGGATCGACCTCGGCGCACCATGCCAGCACATTGCGCAGCCCGTGGCGCACGGTCATCAGCAGCCCCTTTTCGGGATGGTGCAGAAAAAGGCTGAGCAGGTAGCGGAACACATGTTCGCTGTCGGTTGTGCCGCCGATTTCCGCGCGGTGCAGCGGGTCGATGTGATCCAGCATTTTCATGCGGACCTGATCGAAATGCGGCACCGTGCCGTTATGAGCGAAAATCCAGCGGCCGTGGTGAAAGGGATGGGTGTTTTCGATGCCAAGCCCGCCCACCGTGGCCCGTCTGACATGGGCCACGACCGTGCGCGCATAGATCCGTGCCGCGTTTTTGGCGAAATGTTCGCCGTGAAAGGCCGCCCACGTCTGTTTTTCGATCAGCGGAACCCCGTCAGAGTAATCCGCAACCCCCCAGCCATGCGCGTGGGCATAGCCCTGCATGTCGCCTTTGCTTTGCACCATCAAAGCGTTCTGCGCCTTCACAAGGCCGCATTCGACGCGGGTCGGTTCATTGGCATGCATGGCA
>JBFEQR010000183.1:0-5378 GCA_041549425.1 Yoonia sp.
GTGTCCATCGCCATGACCAACAGGATAATCAACACGATGTAATAGGTCACTTCTTCCCAGTCCTTCTGTGTCGCAATCGCCTGCGTCAAAAGCAGTCCAATCCCGCCGCCAGTGATCGCACCGATAATTGTCGCTGATCGGGTGTTGGATTCAAGGTAATACAGAACCTGACTCAACAGAACCGGCAACACTTGGGGGAACACCCCGAACCGGTAGCGTTGCATGGGCTTCGCGCCCGTGGATGTAATCCCCTCGATCTGCTTGTCATCCACATTCTCAAGCGCCTCCGAGAACATTTTGCCGAAGGTGCCTGTGTCGGTCAGCAGGATCGCAAGCGCACCGGTCAGCGGCCCGGGGCCAAAGGCGCGGCTGAGGACAATCGTCCAGATCAGCCCGTCAACGCCGCGCAAAAAGTCGAAGACACGGCGCGCGGCAAAGCGCAGAACACCCAAAGGTGTAAAATTGCGCGCCGCAAGAAAGGCCAGTGGCAGGGCGACAAGGGCCGCACCGAACGTGCCCAGAAACGCCATCAGCACCGTCTCGAACAGCGCCCAGAGCACATCCCCGTGCCGCCACATCTTGTTCGTCCAGAAGTCCTGCCAGATTGCCCCCGCCTCACCGTTGAAGGCGCGCCCTGCCAGTTGCACCGGCCCCAAGCCGTAATACGGACTGTCGAGCGTAAAAAAGAATAACTCCCAGCCATAGCTGTATTTGAAGACCTCGGCGCGCGCACGGGTGATGGTGAACCGGCCCGCATCCGTCGCAATCATCACCCTGTTTTTGGACGCATTGATGAAATCGGGCAGGTCACCGGCGGGAAACTCCGCATTTACGCCGGTACCGTCAGGGCGTGCCGTGACCCGCCCGTATCCCGGAATGTCATAGCTGACCTGCGCACCAAGCGTGATCAGGTGGCCTTTGCCCAGATCGACCACAGTGGTGTCACCCAAGCGGACCCAGTCAGGCGCGGCACCTTCGGGGTATGCCCCCTTGCGTTCACCCTCGACCGAAATGGTCACCGACCCGTCGCGATTGTCTTGCGCGACATGGGTCTTGTAGCTGTAGCTGTCGGATACCAGCGTGCGGGCGTTGCCAAGATTGATCCGCTCGCCCAGACCCGCCACGTCGAAGGACACGAAAATATAGGTGAAATAGGCCAGTAAGACAAAAGGCACGGCAAGCGTGATGCGTTTCTTGCGACTGAATTGCGCAAGGGTTGCAGCATGAAGGGTGGCGGTTGTCATAGGGTCACCTGTGAATTTGCGGCACCATGGGTCAAGCGGTTGCGCAGCAGGCCGGACAGCTGGTCAACGACGACGATGGTCAAAAAGAGCAGGATAAAGATCGCTGCGGCCTCGTCGTATTTTCCGACGCCCCAACTCATGGTGTTGCGCAGATCATAGCCGATCCCGCCCGCACCGACGAAGCCCAGAATGGCCGAGGCGCGGATGTTGATTTCAAACCGCAGCAGCGCATAGCTGAGATAATTGGGTGCGACCTGCGGGATCACGCCAAGCCACATCCGCCGGGTCCACCCCGCCCCGACCGAGGCCAACCCCTCAACGGGCTTGAGAGAGGCGTTTTCGTTCACCTCGGAAAAAAGTTTGCCCAAAGCACCAATGGAATGCAGCGCAATCGCGATCATCGCAGGCACAGGCCCGCCCCCCAGCATGAAGATCAGCACCAGTGCAATCACGATTTCGGGGATGGCGCGCAGGATATCAAGCACCCGCCGCAGCGGGCCCACCAACCACGGCACGGGCGCAAACCCGCGCGTCACCAGCAAGGACATCACCAGTCCCAGCAATCCGCCGATCAGGGTCGATGCAGCGGCAATATTGATCGTTTCGATCAGGGAGGGGAAATATTTTACCAGATAGCCGGGCATCAGGGGTGCGCGGTCAATCGCTTCACCGAACATGGCGGCGGGGAAATCGAAGATGTTCCCAAGGCCGTCCCAGAAGCCACCCGCATTGCGGCTGTCGGCGGTGGAAAAGCCCGACACCAGCAAGGCCAGAAACACCACCAGCATGATAAAATTCATCAGACGCTTTTGTCTGGTCTGCGCTAGATAGGCATCACCGCGGTTTACTGCTTCATCTGCCATGCTCTGCCCCGGATAAATGACTGGCTCCGGAAGATCCGGAGCCAGCAGATGATATGAAATGACTTGGTTTAATTGGATTTCGCCAAACGGGCGCCGACAATCGACGTATAGGCGTCATGGGTGATCGGATCGAAGCCGCTGACTTCGCCACCGGCAAGGGCGGCCGCACATTCGGGGTCGGTTTCGCCCATGGTGTCGATGATCCCTGTCACCGTCGCGCGCACGTCGTCAGGCAGGGCGTTGCGCAGAACGACAGGCTCTCCCGGGATCAGTTTGGAACGCCAGATTTCAACCATGTCGTTCATATCGACCAGACCGGCATCCACCGCTTTGCGCAGTGCCCCGAAGGTATAGCCGTCTTCCCAGTTGCCCTGACCATCAGTCCAGGTCACGCCGCCGTCAACGTCGCCGTTGTTCACGGCAACGATGGTCTGTTCGTGACCGCCGGTGAACTTGACCTCGCCGAAATAATCACCGCTTTGCATGGACGCATCGATCAGGTCCGGAATCTCGACGGAGGGGATCAGGTAGCCCGAAGTCGAATTGGGATCGCCAAAGCCGAATACTTTGCCCTGCATATCCTCAAGCGAGGTGATACCGCTGTCGATGCGGGCGAAACCAACGGAGTAATAGCCCGTGGTACCGTCGACGTTCACCTTTACAAGGATCGGCGTCACAGCGGTTTCATCCGCGATATAGACTGCCGCATAGGAAGACGGGCCCATCAGTGACAGATCAATCGTGCCACCCAGAAGGCCCTGAATGACGCCGTTGTAATCCGCCGGAGCAAACAGCTTGGTCGGCACGCCAAGGGCGTCCTCGATGGTGCTGCGCAGGCATTCGTTGCTGTTCATGCGATCCTGAGCGTTTTCACCGCCCAGAATACCGATGCGGAATTCGTCAATGGCATGGCCGTCGGCCATCGCCGCACCGGCCAGCGTCGTTGTCAAAAGGGCAAGTGTGATCGTCTTTTTCATTACGGGTCTCTCTTGAATGGTGCACCCCGCCTTGGGGTGCGGGGTTAAGCAGGTACGCGCTAGAGCGCTGCGATGTCGGCCAGTATCTTGCTGGCCGGTTCGGTGGTTTCGATCTGGGTAGAGGTGGTCGCCTCGGAAAAGCTTGCGTCGGCGCCGTAGATTTCGCGCGCGGCAGAGGTGGTTAGCAGTTCGGGCAAGCCATCAAAGACGATCCGGCCATCGCGCATGCCGATCACGCGGTCACAATAGCGGCGCGCTGTGTCCAGCGTATGCAGGTTGGCAATCACCATGCGCCCGTCCTGCTCGTGGATATCGCGCAGCGATTGCATCACGACCTGCGCATTCATCGGATCAAGAGAGGCAATCGGCTCGTCCGCCAGAATAATCCGCGGGTCCTGCATCAGGGCGCGCGCGATGGCGACGCGTTGTTGCTGGCCGCCTGACAGCGCCTCTGCGCGCTTCGGGGCATGTTCGGCGATGCCGAGCCGTTCGAGAATTTCGATTGCGCGATGGATATCTTCGTCAGGATAGAGATTGAACATCGTCGAAACGGTCGACCGCCTGTTCAAGGTCCCGTGCAGCACGTTGGACACGACATCCATGCGCGGAACAAGATTGAACTGCTGGAAGATCATGGCGCATTGCGATTGCCAACTGCGCTTGGCCGCGCCGCGCAAGGCCGTGACATCCAAGCCGTCAAAGGTGATCTGGCCGGACGATATATCCGTCAGCCTGTTCAACATCCGCAAGAGCGTCGATTTACCCGCGCCAGAGCGTCCGATGATGCCGATCATCATCGGCTTGTCGACCATGAAGCTTGCCGCGTTCACGGCAGTATTCGCACCAAAGGTTTTCGTGACCTGTTTGAATTCCAGCATAGCAGCCCCCTCGTGTTGGGCCTTGGCTACGCAGCTATCGATTCACTTTTGTGTTGGTTTGGTTAAGTTTTTGTAACACAGACCATGGCAATCCTATCGGATTGCGCTGAAACGGGCCCGTTCACTGCAGATCGTCCCCTGCGGCAAATCCCAAGCAGATCTGGGCGCTCACGGCATCAGCCGTCCATCAGGGCCTTGAGGTCCCCGATAAACGTCGCATCATCGAGGCTCTTGCGCGCATCCAGCAACCTGTCTGCATCCGCTCCGGCACGGAAACGCAACCGGTCTCCGCTCTCGTTTGCGGCCTGCCAAATGACTTCGGCGACGGTTTCCGGCGCGGAAGGGTCTGATGCCAGCTTGCCGAACAGACGCCCCATCGCTTCGGCTGTCGGCGCATAATCCGAAAGGCGTTCATCCATCGCGAAATCAAACGAGCTGCCACCGAAGTTCGTCTTGATCATTCCGGGTTCCACAATCCGCACCCGAATACCCAGCGGTTCAAGTTCGTAGTGAAGCGCCTCTGACAGACCTTCGACCGCGAATTTGGTGCCGTGGTAAAGTGTGCCAAGTGGAAAGGTGATCTGCCCGCCAATGGACGAGATATTGATGATCGTGCCCGACCGGCTCTGGCGCATATGGGGCAGGACCGCTTTTGTAACTTCCAACAGCCCGATCACATTGGTGTCGAACTGCCGCCGGATACGGTCCATCGTGAACGCCTCAAGCGCGCCGTAGGCACCGTATCCTGCATTATTGAGCAAAACATCGATTGTGCCAAAGCGCGCGATACCCTCTGCAACAGCCGCGGAAATCGACGCGGCATCCGTGACATCAAGCCGGATCACGGCGACGTTTTCCAGTTCTCCAAGCCCAGCGCCCGACGAGGGGTCGCGCATTGTGGCGATCACATTCCAGCCGTTTTCCTGAAAATGCCGCGCGGTCGCTTCGCCTATACCGGAAGAGGCCCCTGTGATCAGAATGGTTTTCATATGTGTTATCCCCTCGTATCAATATAGATACGATAGTCACATGCAGCAGAGGAATGTTTCTTATTTATCCTGATTTCTTGCACGATCCTCCAGAATTTACATTTTTCAACAAGAAACCGGCTATTCCGTGCTAAGGCTCACCTCAGCGCACGGGAGACGGTCATGACACCCCAATCACTGCTGAACTACGTGTCGGGCACCCTTGACCAATCGGGCGTGCGGCGGGGCGCGTTCCATCACGAAGCCAGCGGAACGTATCTGTTGCGACACCAAGCACCCACAGGGCTGGACGCCACCGTCTACCGCCCGTTGCTTTGCCTCGTCCTGCAAGGCGCCAAAGAGGTCGGGACAAGCGCGAAAACACTCACCGTGCGGGCCGGACAGTCCCTGATCGTCAGCCACGCTTTGCCGGTCACCTCTCGGATTA
>JBFEQR010000184.1:0-5358 GCA_041549425.1 Yoonia sp.
AAAGCGCGTCGATCAGGGTCACGAAGCGCTTGGCCTCGTTGAAATTATGGCGTGAGAGCGCGGGGATATCCTCCAGAATAAGCACCCGTACCGCATCGGCAAGCGCAAGGTAATCGGCAGGGCCCAAGGGTTTTCCGCAAAGGTCAAAAAACCGTGCGCGCGCGACGCCGTTGTGAAAATCGGGCAGTTCGACCTGACGCCCTTTGACATGCAGCACGAGCGTTTCGGACACACCGTTGCTGAGCCGGTTCCAGATTTCTTCGATGGCCTCATGCGCTGCGGCATTGTTCGGCGCAAAATAGCTTTGCGTCCCTGCAAGCCGGTCCTGACGGTAATCAGTCACACTGGCCAATTCATGAACGACCAGTTTTTCCTTGATCATCGCAATGAAAGGCGTGAACAGCTGCCGGTTCAGCCCGTGTTTATAAAGATCATCGGGCGGGCGGTTTGATGTAGTCACCACAACGACACCTGCTGCAAAAAGCGCCTCGAACAAACGCCCTACAAGCATCGCATCGGTAATATCGGTGATCTGCATTTCATCAAAAGCCAGAAACCGCACTTGCGCCGCCAGTTTCGCAGCAACCGGCGCAATCGCGTCATCCACACCTTGCTTGCGGGCTTCTGTCATCTCTGCATGCACCCATTGCATGAAGGCATGAAAGTGGCGGCGCTGCTTTGGCGCATCGACCAATCCATAGAGCAGGTCCATAAGCATGGACTTGCCGCGCCCCACACCGCCCCACATATAAAGCCCCCGCTCCGGCGCGGGGGCTTTGCGAAAGAGCCCGCGCTTGACGGGTGTAGCCAAGGCAACCCGCACCCGTTCCAGTTCCGGCAAAACGGCCAGTTGGGCATCATCGGGGCGCAAGGTCCCCGCGTCAATCGCGGCTTGATAGGCCTCTTGAACGGTCATGGATGCAGCGGCCTCTTGCTAGTCGAACATCGTGTTGCGCATGGCTTTGACCAAGGCGTCGCCATGAGTGAAAGGCAGGCTGTGGCCCGCGTTCTCGACGACTTCGTGGCGCGCTTTGCGGTTCCATTCGGCCATCAGGCCGATCGCGCGAAGGGGGACAATCGGGTCAGCCCCGGCCCAGATCACGATAGCCCGAATGCCCTGACGGCCAAGCTGGCGATGCTCGGCCTCTTGGACTTCGCAAAGCATACCGCGACGGCTGGACAGGATGGCAGGCAGATAACCGCGACGGCGCAATTCACGTCGTTGAGCGCGAGAGACATCTTCGATTTCCTTGGTTTGCGCCTGCGCGGGGATAGTGCGCTTGATGCGGGCAGCAGCGAACATGCCGTGCACCCAATTCCCCAACAAAGGCACCTTGGTGCAAAACCGCGAAAAGCGGCTTTCGCGTGTCTTGATACAGGATGGTGCGATCAGGATGATCTGCTTGATCTGATGCGTGTTTTCCGATGCATAGGCGGTGACAATACCAGCCCCCATCGAATATCCCGCAAGGGTAATATCTTCTTCCAACTGATGATAGGTAATCAAATCCGACAACTGCCGCAGAAAGAAGGCGCGATTTTGCTGGCCCGTAGGCGCATCAGATAGCCCCCTGCCATAAAGGTCATACATCAATACGCGGTAACCCAAGTTGCCCAGCCCCTTAGCCACAGCTTCCATCGAAACCATGGGCAACATCAGGCCAGGCACAACAATCGCAACCGGACCGCGTGTCGGACCGACCCAGCGATAATGGGTCACGCCCTGTGACAACTGGGCAAACGCACCATCCGCACCGTGACGCTCATTGGGACCGATCACAGGCTTGCTCCGCTCCAGATAGAAAGGCCAAATCACCAGCACCGTGCCGACAATCACAACCACAGGAATGATGAACCAATTCACAACAGCGTCTTTCGCTTCAATGTCTGCCGCCTAAGCCTAACTGGAACCGTGCCATGCTGCCAGTATGTAACGGCTGGTCATCAGATCCAGATGCGCCCCGCCTCCGTTCTTGAAAAGGGTGATCTCGTCGGGGGTCTGCCGGTTGAACTGCGCAAGGTCGTAAAAATCCGCGACAATGTCATTTGCATCAAAGGCACCGGCCGCAATCGGGATTTTCAGCTCACCGATATGGTCAACTGTCGTCTCGAAGCTGTCCACAAACACCCGCGCGCGCTGCAATGCGTGGTCGTCGACCTCGCGCATGTCGGGCCGATAGGCACCGATCAGATCAATATGCTGGCCGGGCTGGAACCAGTCACCCTTCAGGACGGGCGCGGTCGACATCGTGGCGCAGGTGACGATATCCGCCTGTCTGACTGCCGCTTCCAGATCATCCGCGATAAGGATGTCGGGAAAATCCGTCTGCATCGCCTGCGCACCTGCAGGTGACCGGTTCCAGACGGTAAACGTCGCGTCCGGAAAAGCCGCGCCGTAGGCTTCGCGCAGGGAATGGCCGACGGTGCCAGCGCCCACGATCAGGATGTTGCGGCTATCGGGCCGCGCCAGACGCCGCGCTGCCAAAAGGCTGTCACCCGCGGTTTTCCATTTCGTGACCAGATGGAAATCCAGTATCGCCTCAAGCGTGCCGTCCTGTCCGGAAAAAAGGTTCACCGCCCCGCCAATCGCGGGCTTGCCAACGGCTTTGTTGGCGGGAAAAATCGTGGCGCATTTGACGGCCAGACCCAAACCCGCAATCCACGCAGAGCGGTTCAAAAGCGTGTTTTCGCCCTCATACAAAAGCACATCCGCCACATCAGCCTTGGGCGCATCATGGCCCGCTGCCAAGGCGTCTGTCAGCGCCAGCCAATCAAGGTTTTCTTGCCCCTCGGCAAACGGAATCATTACGGTCATTGCGCGGCCTCCTTGGTGAGCAGCCCCTCGGTCACAAGGCGCGCGGCCCATGCCTGCGGCCCTTCAAACAGATGGGTCTGCCAGCCGCGCGACGCGGCCATGTTGATATTGTCGATCCTGTCATCGGTAAACAACAGAGCCCGAGGCGCGATCCCGCAATCGGCCTCGACCTGTTCATAGATTTCGGCGTCCGGTTTGATCACGCCCATATGCCCCGAAATATAGCGCCGGTCGAATTCCCCCAAGAAAGGATAGACAGGTTCGGCGATTTCAAACGTCTGGATGCCGAAATTTGTCAGGGCAAAAACAGGCACCCCCGCCGCGCGCAGGGCCCGCAGCAGACGGACAGAGTGGTCAATCGCCGGTGCGGCCATCTCGATCCAGCGGTCATGCCACATGATGACTTCATCGCGCCAATCGGGGTTGGCGTCAGCCGCGGCATAGATCGTATCGCGGAAATTGCCGCCGCGGTCGACCTCGTCATTGATGCCATGCAAGTCAATTGCCGCAAACATCGCACGACGCCGGTCCGGTCCGATGACACTGTCAAAGAACCGCTCTGGCTGCCATTCGATCAATACGTTTCCAATGTCAAAGACAACGGCCTGAACTTCTGGCATGGGCGCTCCTTTAGGTTGCGGTCTAGACTAGCGGCGCACTGGCCGCTGTAAAGTCACAGGCTTGGACTGCGCATCGCGCCAGATCGCGAACAGACCGGCACCAAGGATCAATGACATCCCCAGATAGTCCCATCCGCCGGGATATTCGTCGAAAATGAGCATCCCCCAGACGACCGAGATCGGCAGAGCCAGATATTCGAAGGGCGCAACAAAAGACGCCTCGGTGACGCGGTAGGCTTGCGAAATCAGATAGCCTGCGACGGCAATGCCGACACCGATGATCAGAAAGAGCGGATAGTCTGCGGCGACAGGCCAGCTCCATTCGCGCAACAAAAAGGCCAGAGAAGGGTCCGCCTGATTGCCAAAGCGACCGTCGCCCAAGGTCAGACCCATCGCAAGGCTGACTACGATAAACATGATCTGGATATAGAACGCCATGGTCGCCGCACTTTCGGTGCCGCCAATGCGCCGCGTCATGATATGCAGGCCCGCATAGCAAAACGCCGACACCAGCGGCAAAAGCGAGGCAAGCTGGAACGCCGCCGTGCCCGGGCGCATCATGACCAGCACACCGATGAAACCCACCCCGACCGCGGCCCAGCGCCTTGGGCCGACAGTTTCGCCCAGAAACACCACCGAAAAGACCGTGATCACAAGGGGGCTGACGAAAAAGATCGCCACCGCATCGGCCAGCGGCATGGCCGCCAACCCCAAAAAGAACGTCATATTGGCGAAAACTACGCAAAGGCCACGCAACATATGCATGGGCAGGCGTTTGGTACGGGCAATCGCCCAGCCTGATGTGAACGGCGCAATAATACACAAAATGACCAGCATCCCGATCACAGACCGGATCAGCACCACCTGATGCAGCGCATAACCTCCGCTGAGCAATTTGATCGTCACATCATTGATGGAAAAGAAAACAACCGCGACCGTTGCGCAAAGCGCCCCGAGCTTGGCTGGCGACAACGCCATCATGGCCGTGCCGCCGCGCGCACCGCCCGTTCCAGCGCATCCAGAAACCGCGCGCGATCGGCTTTCCCAAAGGGTTTGCCCCCACCTTGGCGAAAGGGATCAGCCGCGCGCATATCCGCCATCAAATCGCGGGTGGCCAGCACATTGCCGATATTGGCTTGGGTCAGCGCCTCACCGTTGTGTTTCAACACAAGCGCGCCGTTTTCGATACAGCGGGCAGCCAGCGGGATATCACCCGTAATGACCACATCGCCCTTGGTCGCGCGATCCGCGATCCACATATCGGCAACATCAGGCCCATCAGGAACGACAACCGTTTCCACCAGCGGGTTCTGCGACGGACGGATACCCCCGTTCGAGACCACAAACATCTTCAGCTTGTGACGCGTGCCGACACGCTCGACCTCGGCTTTGACGGGACAGGCGTCGGCATCAACGTAGATCATCCGCGCACCTGCGGTGCGACATTCATGCGTAAAGCGCCTCTGCATGGAAGGCGACGTGGTCTTCCATGAAGGTGGAGATGAAGAAATAGGAATGATCATAGCCCTTTTGCAGCCGGATCTGACCCTCTTGACGTTTTTCGGCCATCGCGCGGGCAAAGTGTTCGGTCCCCAGCAGGTCGCCGAACTGGTCGTCGGTGCCGGTGTCGATCAGGACAGGCCCGTCAAAGCCCGCGTCCTGCATCAGCAGTGTTGCATCATGCGGTGCCCCGCTTTCCACAGCGCCCAGATAGGCCATGAACTGCTTGCGGCCCCAATCGCTGGCGGTCGGATGGCAGATCGGCGCAAAGGCCGACACGGAACGGAACCGCCCCGGCAAAGACATCGCCAGCGTCAGCGCACCGTGGCCGCCCATCGAATGGCCTGTGATCGACTGGCGCTCCATGTCGAGCGGAAAATGATCGCCCAGAAGCGCGGGCAATTCCGCGCTAATATAAGTCCA
>JBFEQR010000185.1:0-5350 GCA_041549425.1 Yoonia sp.
CACGCAGACCGCGATCCGCCACAGACAGCCGGTCTGTGGGCCAAAGGCGCATCAACGCCTGCAAAATCGCAGAACCTGACATGATCAAGGCCTGCCGGTCCTTGCCGATACGCGGATCGGCCCGCCGCCCTGCCGGACCCAGTGACAGGTAGTCGCGGATCACCGTGTCAATCTGGTCGGTGGTCATGCGCAACCCGTCCACCTTGGTGCGGTCATACCGTTTCAGACCCAGATGGCTGGCGGCCACGGTTGTCACCGTGCCGCTTGTGCCGATGATCTGGAACCCTTCACGCGCCTGTGCCGCCGCATAGGGCGAGAATTCCTCGAGGTTTTCCTCGAAAAACCAGCTCATCAGGGCAAAGCGCGCGGCGTCATCCTCTACGTCGGCGAATTGGTCGCGCAGAGTCGCAACCCCCAAAGGCACCGAAATCCAGTCCACGACCTTGGCCGCAGCAAACGGGCCGGGATCGGATGTAAAACCGGCATGCAACCGCATGATAGCGCGGGGACGTTCGCGTTTGGGCACTTGGGTCAGATCGATCCAGACCAATTCGGTCGACCCGCCGCCGATATCAACCACCAAAAGCTGTTCGGTGTTCACACTGACCAATGGCGCGCAGGAAATAACGGCCAGACGCGCCTCTTCTTCGGGTTTGATGATTTCAAGGTTCAGACCGGTTTCGCGCCGCACCTGTTTGATGAAATGATCGCCATTCAACGCACGGCGACAGGCCTCGGTTGCGACAAGGCGCATCCGTTTCACACCGTGGCGGTTCAGCTTTTCACGGCAAATCCGCATGGCAGAGATCGTGCGGTTCATTGAAGACCGCGACAATTTCCCTGTGCTTTCAAGGCCATGACCCAGTTGCACGGATTTCGAAAAACTATCGACCACGTGAAACTGGCTACCCTTGGGTTGGGCGACCAGCATACGACAGCTATTTGTGCCCAAATCCAGTGCTGCATAAAGCTGCGCCGGATCAGGCGATGTTGGCGCGGGGGTCTCGACCGCTTTGGGGAACGCGCCCGCACCGTTGGGACGCTTGGGCGTCATCTTTACGCCCTCCATTTTCAAGTTATCCCCAAGCTATGTCGGGTTCGGGCTTTGCACAAGTCTTGTGAACGTAATGCATAGACAAGTTGAACAATTTGCAGGCGGTATATCGGGGCAGAGCCGCTATGAAGGCGTCGGTCGCTGGTCGCTTCCGTCATGTCGAAAACCGACATTGGATGCCGCCTGCGAATGATAGAACCGACGCAAGAGATAAAAAGGGAGAATCACATGGCCGACGTCACGATCGTCTATTGGCGCGATATGCCAGCGCAGGTCATCGTCGGGCGGGGACGACGCGGGGTCAAGCTGCCCTTGCCCGAACGCTTTGAACAGGCCATCGACCGTGCGGCCATGAAATCGGGCGCCGCTGAATCCGATGATTATATGGCAGGCTTTCGCAAGGCCGCCCCGATCCCTGTTGACGGCACAGATCAGGAAGCCGCCGAAGCGACCGTGGCCAGCATCGACGCTGAATATGACCAGGACCGTATCAAGACACTTATCGCAAACGATGGCTGGGCGTAATCGCCCTGCCCTTCCAGACCTGAAAGGCCGCCTATGGCTCTGCTCTCATTCGGAAAATCAAAAGACGCCGCAGCCGGTGTCGTGAACCCCCAGATCGAAGCCTTCCTGAAGGACTATTCCATCGAGGTGATGCCGCGCACCGCCGAAAAAGTCGAAGACTTCAAAGCCCTGCTGCCCACCGGCACACGCGTCTATATCGCCCATATCGAAGGCACGCCCATCGCCGATATGGTCGCCACCGCCAAGCGCCTTGCCGCTGACGGCTATAAGGTCATGCCGCATTTTCCCGCCCGCATCATCAAGGATGAAGCGACCCTTGCCGACTGGATCGCGCGTTATCAGGGCGAGGCAGGCGTCGAACAGGCACTGCTGCTGGCCGGTGGTGTGGACAAGCCCCATGGCGATTTCCATTCCTCTATGCAGCTTCTGGAAACAGGGCAATTCGGCAAGGCCGGTTTCAAGCGTCTGCATGTGGCTGGCCACCCCGAAGGCAACCGCGATATCGACACGGACGGCTCCGACAAACTCGTCATGGAGGCCTTGCGCTGGAAACAGGCCTTTTCGGAAACATCCGATGCAGAAATGGCGCTGGCCACGCAATTCGCCTTTGAAGCGGGCCCCATCATCGCATGGGCCGATGCGATCAAGGCCGCAGGGATCACCCTGCCCATTCATATCGGGATCGCCGGTCCTGCCAAACTGCAAACGCTGATCAAATTCGCGATGGCATGCGGTGTCGGCCCGTCCCTGAAAGTGCTGCAGAAACGGGCCAAGGACGTCACCAAACTGTTGCTGCCCTTCGAACCGACCGACGTGTTGACCGATCTGGCCGCACACAAGGCCGCCAATCCCGATTTCAACATCACCCATGTTCACTTCTTTCCCCTTGGCGGCATCAAAACCAACGCCAATTGGGCCATCGCAAATGGCGGCGCTTCTGCCATTCCTGCCTCTCAATCCTAAGGACTGCCCGCAATGACACGCACGATTGTCGAATCCAAAACCAAGACCGCCATCATCGGGTTCGACCAGCCCTTTTGCGTGATCGGCGAACGCATCAACCCCACAGGCCGCAAGATTTTGGCCGAAGAGCTTGAGCGCGGTGATTTTTCGCGGGTCGAAGCCGACGCCATCGCGCAGGTCGCGGCGGGTGCGAACATCCTCGACATCAACTCGGGTGCGGTGTTTTCCAACAAAATGGCCGAAGATCCGCGTTATGCCGACAACAACTTTGTCGAACCGCCCTTGATGCGTGAGATGGTCGAGCGGGTGCAGGCGATTGTGGACGTGCCGCTTTGCATCGACAGCTCTGTGCCCGGTGCGCTGGAAAACGGTCTGGCTGCTGCTGAAGGGCGCCCGCTGCTGAACTCGGTGACAGGTGAGGAAGAGCGTCTGGAACTGGTCCTGCCACTGGTCAAGAAATACAATGTGCCCGTTGTTGCGATCTCGAACGATGACACCGGTATTTCCGAAGACCCCGACGTGCGTTTTGCGGTCGCCAAGAAGATCGTCGAGCGTGCCGCCGATTTCGGCATTCCCGCCCATGACATCGTCGTGGACCCGCTGGTCATGCCAATCGGTGCGATGGGCACCGCCGGTTTGCAGGTCTTCACCCTTGTCCGCCGCCTGCGTGAGGAACTGGGCGTGAACACCACTTGCGGCGCATCCAACATCAGCTTTGGCCTGCCCAACCGGCATGGCATCAACAACGCCTTCCTGCCAATGGCGATGACGGCGGGCATGACCTCTGCCATCATGAACCCCGTGGCATTGCCGGTCGGCCCCAAGAAGATCGCAGAAAAGAAGGCCGAGATTGCGGCAGCAGGGATCATCCTGCCCGACGACATCGACGATGAAGTATTCGTGACCCTATTCGGCATGGGCTCAACCAAGCCGCGCGCGGGCAAAGAGATGGAGGCCATTCGCGCCGCCAACTTCCTGACCAACAATGATCCCTCCGGCAACGACTGGATCAAGTTCAACCGCGTCCCCGCCAAACCCGGCGAAGGGCGCGCTCGGACCGGACGCCGCCGGCGGGGCTAGTCAGCCCTTTACAGCGGTGGCAAGCGCCCCAAGCGCGCGTGTCAGCACCATCATATCCCCACCCACGCCAAGGAAGGTCACCCCTTTCTTGGCGTATTCATCAAAGCGGGTTTCATCAAATGTGATGATCCCCGCAATCTTGCCCGCAGCCACCGTGCGCGCAATCAGGTGATCAATCGCCTTTTCGACCTCGGGATGGTCGGGCTGTCCGGGATAACCCATATCGGCGGACAAATCCGCAGGGCCGACAAAGACACCGTCGACCCCCTCGGTCGCGGCAATGGCATCAATGTTGGCGACCGCTGCGGCGCTTTCGGCCTGCACCAGAAGACAGACCTGATCATTGGCCGTGTGCGGATAATCCGCAACTGCGCCAAAACCCGTCGCACGGGCCAAGGCTGCCCCCATGCCACGGTTGCCCTGCGGCGGATACCGCATCGCACGCGCCATGGCGCGCGCCGTCTGCGCGTCATCCACCATCGGCACCAGCACCGTCTGACAGCCCAGATCAAGCACCTGCTTGACCATCCACGCCTCTGCATTGGCGATGCGCACGACCGCAGGCGTGCCGCTAATGGCCAGCGCCTGCAACTGCGGCAGCATCTCTGACACCGTGTTGGGGCCGTGTTCACCATCAATCAGGCACCAGTCGAAACCGGCATGTCCTGCAAGCTCGGCCAAGATCCCTGTACCCGATGTCAGCCATATCCCGTGCTGCACCTGCCCCGTTTGCAGTGCTGCCTTGAGCTTGTTTACCGGTGTTTGCATGCGCCGCCCTTTCCAACAAAAATCGCGCCGATGCCATCACATCGGCGCGACATGCGCAACGGGTCCGACACTGCTTTAGCGATAATAAAGCGACTGACCGTTATGGAAAATCTGGACCTTGTCGGGTGTGGCCTGCATCCGCACGGTCTTGCCGCGCAGTTCGGAATGAATACCTGGCAGTTTGCCGATCACCGCATCATTGTCGCCGATCTTGTCGAAATAAAGCAGCGTGACCTCGCCCAAGGCCTCTGTGATGTGGACTTTGCCCTCGAACGCATAGTCATCGCTATCGGTCCCCAGCATGTCCTCTGGCCGGATGCCGATGTTGACCTGCAACCCCATATCCGCGTCAGTCGTAGGCACCGCAGATTTCACCACACCGCCGCCATGCAGTTTGACGGTGGTTTCGGCCCCTGTGCCGATGATTTCGCCTGCCAGCAGGTTCATCGCAGGAGAGCCGATGAACTGCGCGACAAATTCGTTTTCGGGACGCTCATAAAGCTCAAGCGGCGATCCGACCTGCGCAATGCCCTTGTTGGCCAGCACCACGATGCGGGTGGCCAATGTCATTGCTTCGACCTGATCGTGGGTGACGTAGATCATCGTGCTGTCGGGCATCGATTCCTTGAGCTGTGCAATCTCGATCCGCGTGGCGACACGCAGGGCCGCATCAAGGTTCGAAAGGGGTTCGTCAAATAGATAGACCTTGGGATTGCGCACGATCGAGCGGCCAATGGCGACACGCTGGCGCTGACCACCCGAAAGGGCCTTGGGCAGACGGTCAAGATATTCATCGAGTTGCAGGATCTTGGCCGCGCGGTTCACCGCCTCGTCGATTTCGGCAGGCGTCTTTTTCGCCAGCTTGAGCGCGAATGACATGTTATCGCGCACGGTCATATGCGGATAAAGCGCATAGGACTGGAACACCATCGCGATGCCACGCTGTGCGGGCGGCACATC
>JBFEQR010000186.1:0-5344 GCA_041549425.1 Yoonia sp.
GGCGTCGCGTTCAATCATCCCGTACTGCTCGATCGCTTCGCGGGTATAGCGCACGATCCGCTTGCGCAGCTTCTTGAACTCTGTCGTAGAAGGCGCGCCTTCGAACAGAGGGTGGATTTCGGTTTCATCTAGCATGCGCGCGATATGGCAGATCGGAACGGTCCTGCCTAGAGGCATCCGATCACAGCGCCCGCGCGTATCAATCACAACAAACGGAGAATTTCATGCGCCTGATCCTTGTCGTCGCCTTTGCCCTGCTTGCCGCCTGCACCGGCAAACCATCGCTTGACGATGCCACTCTGAGCGACCGCAAACTGAACCTTGAGGAATTCTTTGACGGCGAACTGACCGCCTATGGCCAGTTTCAGGACGTGTTCGGGACGGTCCGCCGCAGCTTTGTTGTCACCATCGACGGCGATTGGGACGGCGAACGCCTGCGTCTGGTTGAAGATTTCGTCTATGAGGACGGGTCGACCGAGCAACGTATCTGGACCCTGACGAAAACCGGCGATGACACGTGGGTCGGGACCGCCCCCGGAGTGATCGGTGAGGCCGTGGGGGTTGAAGACGGTGACCGGTTCAACTGGAAATATGAAATCGACCTGCCGATCCCGTCGGCTACCGGCGACACGGAAACTATGCGCGTGACTTTTGACGATTGGATGTGGCTGTTTGCCGATGACCGGTTGCTGAACCTTGCCTACGTCAAACGGTACGGGCTGGATATCGGCGTGGTCACGATTTCATTTGAGAAAGAGTGAGGCAGAGATTTTTCGAGAAAAATCTCTAATCCGGCACGTTGTCGATGCCGGACCCGCCCAGCGGGTGACAGCGCAGAATGCGGCGCACGGTCAGATAGCTGCCTTTGATCGCCCCGTGTTTTTCCAGTGCTTCCAGCGCATAGGCCGAACAGGTCGGATGATAGCGGCAGTTCATCCCCACCCACGGGGACAAGACCACACGGTAGGCCCGCACAGGCAGTGAAACGATGTAGGCCAGCGGCGTCATCCGTGCACCTTTTTGACGGCGCGGCGCATGTCGGCCACCAATGTATCAAAGGGCAGTGATGCAGTCGTGTCCTTGCGCCCGACCAGTACATAATCCCAGCCATCGCGGCCCAGTTCGGGCAGAACAATCCGCGCCACCTCGCGCAGGCGGCGTTTTGCACGGTTGCGCGCCACCGCATTGCCGACTTTCTTGGAGCAGGTAAATCCGACCCGCATGCCTTCTGCTTCGCCTTCGCGCCGCTGGCGGCCTTGCAGATGGATACCGGGGGTGGCGTAGCGGCGGGCGTGGGACGCGCGCACAAAATCGGCGCGTTTCTTGAGGACACCCAGACAAACGGAAACCGCCGGAGTGCCTGCATCAGGCCCAACCGGCGGTTTCAAATCGTTCAAAACAAATACTGGCGCTTACGCGCTCAGCTTCGCACGGCCTTTGGCGCGGCGGTTGTTCAGAATCTTGCGACCGGCCTTTGTGGCCATACGTGCGCGGAAACCGTGGCGGTTCTTGCGAACGCGGTTGGATGGTTGGAACGTACGCTTCATTGCGTGTCCTCCGGTTAATGGCCAAATCCAGCGAAAGGATTCGAAGCCGAACTACATTTCAGACCCGTCCTTTAGAGGTGCCCCACCTGCATGTCAACGCAACAGGCGCGTTGAAACTGCAACATTTCCAACATTTCGCTTACGGCAAATGTTTCAGTCCTCACGACCGAAACACGCAAAACTGAAACATCAGGGGGGCTTTGGATCAATGGGCCGTGATGTGGGTATCACTGCGGCACGCTTGGGTCCATCTAGACTGCAACGACCGACAGCCGCCACAGGACAAGAGATGACAGATATGACGGAGACCCGTACCCACCCGATATTGAAAAGACTGCCCATCATCGCAATCGGGATCGTCGCCGGTCTGGGGGCATATTTCCTGCGTGATTACCTGACGTTCGAGGCCCTGTCCGAGAACCGCGAAGCCCTGATTGCATTTCGCGCCGCACATTATTTCCTGACGGTGCTGGTGTTCATTGCCGCCTATGTGGTGATCGTCGCTTTTTCCCTGCCGGGTGCCACGATTGCCACGCTGACCGGCGGCTTCCTTTTCGCGACTTTCCCCGGGGCCCTGTTCAACATGATCGGGGCCACCATCGGTGCGACGGCCATCTTCCTTGCCGCGCGTTGGGGCTTTGGCGAAAGCCTTGGCAAAAGGCTCGAGACCTCGCAGGGCACAGTCAAGAAGATCAAGGATGGCATCGACGAAAATCAATGGTCCATGCTGTTCCTGATCCGTCTGGTGCCTGCGGTCCCGTTCTTTCTGGCCAACCTGATCCCGTCATTCCTTGAGGTTCCGCTGCACCGCTTTGTTATCTCGACGTTCTTCGGGATCATTCCGGGCGCGGTGGTCTATACATCCGTAGGGGCAGGTCTGGGCGAGGTTTTTGCCCGCGGCGAAACCCCCGACCTTGGCATCATCTTTGAACCACAGATCATTTTCCCGATCATCGGGCTGTGTGTCCTTGCCACCCTGCCCATCGTCATCAACGCCCTGCGCGGCAAGAAAGGTCTGTAAACCATGAACCGGATCAAGACTGATATCTGCATCATCGGTGGCGGCTCTGGCGGTTTGTCCATCGCCGCAGGGGCCGTCCAGATGGGGGCAAAGGTTGTCCTGCTGGAAGGCCATAAGATGGGGGGCGATTGTCTGAATTACGGCTGCGTGCCATCCAAGGCCCTGATCGCTTCGGGCAAACAGGCCTATGCTATGTCCCACGGGGCCAAATACGGGGTGGGCGCGGTGCAAGCGCAGGTCGACTATGCCGCCGCCAAGGATCATGTGCAGGATGTGATCGCCCAGATCGCGCCTGTCGACAGTGTCGAACGGTTCGAAGGGCTTGGCGTCCACGTTATTTCCGAATTCGGCAGGTTCATCTCGAAGACCGAGGTACAGGCCGGCGATACCATCATCACGGCGCGGCGGTTTGTTGTGGCCACAGGCTCGGGTCCGTTTGTCCCGCCTATTTCGGGCATTGAAGATGTCACTTACTACACCAACGAAAACATCTTTGATCTGCGCGAAAAACCCGCGCATCTGCTGATCATTGGCGGTGGCCCTATCGGAATGGAAATGGCGCAGGCGCATCGCCGTCTGGGCTGTGACGTCACCGTGATCGAAGGCGCCAAGGCCTTTGGCAAGGACGACCCCGAAATGGCGGCGATCGTGCTGGACAACCTGAAGGCCGAAGGCATCAACATCATCGAAGAAGCCCAAGCCGAAAAGATCAGCGGCACCGGCGACGCAATCACCGTGCATACCCCCAAGGGCGATTTCACCGGCTCGCATCTGCTGATGGCCGTGGGGCGCAAGGTAAATACCGACAAGCTAGACCTTGAGGCCGGCGGCATCGCCTACGACCGCGCTGGCCTGAAAGTCGGGGCTGACCTGCGCTCTGTGACCAACAAAAGGGTCTATGCGGCAGGCGACGTGGCCGGCGGCCTGCACTTCACGCATGTGGCAGGGTATCACGCCGGTGTGCTGATCCGGTCGATGTTGTTTGGTCTGCCTTCAAAACAGCGCACAGATCATATCCCTTGGGCCACCTACACCGACCCCGAACTGGCCCAAGTCGGCCTGACAGAGGCGCAGGCGAAAAAGAAACACGGCAACGCGCTGGAGGTGGTGCGCTTTGACTTCCACCACAACGACCGCCTGATTGCCGAACGCAAAACCAAAGGGCTGATCAAGGTCATGGTGGTCAAGGGGCGTCCGGTCGGGGCCTCGATCGCGGGGCATCTGGCGGGCGAATTGATCGGCATATGGGCGATGGCGATTGCCAACAAGATGAAGATGTCCGCCGTTGCCAACACCGTTCTGCCCTATCCGACGGTGAGCGAGGTTAACAAACGGGCTGCGGGTGCCTACTTTAGTCCAAGACTTTTTGAAAACCCCACGGTAAAGCGGGTTGTCGGCTTTGTGCAGCACTGGCTGCCCTAGCCCCAAGCACGAGGAACCATGACCAACTCTCTTTCAGGTCGCTTTCTGATCCTCACGGTAATTTTCGTGATGCTGGCCGAAGTTTTCATCTTCGTGCCGTCCGTCGCGCGTTTCCGCGAGGATTATCTGCTGGCGCGTCTGGAACGTGCGCAGATCGCGTCGCTGGCGCTTGAGGCTGACGATATGATCAGCCGGTCGCTCGAGGCGGAACTGCTGCGCAACGCAGAGGTTTACAACGTAGTGTTGCGCCGCAATGAAATCCGGCAGCTGGCATTGTCGTCGCCAATCCCTTCGCCGATTGCCGCGACATATGACATGCGCAACCCCAGCAGCATGACGCTGATCGCTGATGCGTTGCGCACAATGCTGAACACCCAAGAACAGATCATCCGCGTCATCGGCAACCCCGTCCGCGAAGGCGGATTGCTGATCGAAATAACGATGGACGAAATGCCGCTGCGCGATGCTTTGCTGGCCTACGGGCGCAACATCCTGCTTTTGTCGGCCTTTATCTCGGTCATCACGGCAAGCCTTTTGTTCGTCGCCGTGCAGATTTTTCTGGTGCGCCCGATCAAAGGTGTGGTCGCGCATATGCAATCCTACGCCAAATCGCCCGAAGACGCGCGTCAGATCATTACACCGTCCGCTGGCGTGACCGAATTGCGTGACGCCGAAGAAGCGCTGAAAATGATGCAGACGCAACTGACCGGCGCGCTCAAGCAAAAGGAACGGCTGGCGCAATTGGGGGGTGCGGTGGCAAAGGTAAGCCACGATCTGCGCAATATCCTGACCTCGGCGCAGTTGTTCACGGACCGCATCGAATCCTCTGACGACCCGCTTGTGAAACGCATGGCACCCAAGCTGGTTGGGTCCATCACCCGCGCCGTGAACCTGTGCGAGACGACACTGGCCTTTGGACGTGTCGATGAACCTGCCCCCACCCTGACCCGCGTGAACCTGTCGCAAATCGTGGCTGATGTGATTGACAGCGAAAGGTTGGCGGCAGGGGATTATCCGCTTTCGTTTGCCGAAGATATCCCCGCGTCGATGACCCTGCGCGCGGACGGCGAACAGCTGTTTCGGGTGATCTTCAATCTGGTGCGCAATGCACGCCAGGCCATCATGGCAACGGGAGAGCCTGGCGAAATCGGGCTGCAAGCCACCGAGGACGACCAAAGCTGGCAATTGACGATCAGCGATACAGGCCCCGGCTTGCCGCAAAAAGCGCAAGAGTATCTGTTCCAGCCCTTTCAGGGCGGCGTGCGAAAAGGCGGGGCGGGCCTTGGCTTGGTCATCGCGTCTGATTTGGTGCGCGGGCATGGCGGACGGCTGCAATTGCAAAAGACCGATGCAA
>JBFEQR010000187.1:0-5326 GCA_041549425.1 Yoonia sp.
ATCTGGTGGAATACGACGACACCGACAAGATTTTCACCAACCCGCAGGACCCGCGCACGGAAAGCTATATTTCCGGCCGGATCGGGTAAGGAGCAGCCCCATGAATGAACATATTTCATCGGCCTATGACCGCGATCTTGAAGCGATCACCACGCTGATCATGCGCATGGGTGGCCTTGTCGAAGAGGCGATCCTGAAAGCCGCCAAATCCTTGGCCGACCGCGACATCGAACTGGCCGAAGAAGTGCGCGCGGGCGACAAGGTGATCGACGCGCTGGAGATTCAGATCAACGAAGAGGCCGCGCGGACGATCGCGCTGCGTGCGCCTGTATCCAAGGACTTGCGCTCTCTTTTGACAGTGCTGCGCCTTGCCGCATCGCTGGAACGCATCGGCGACTATGCCAAGAACATCGCCAAGCGCACCAGCGTTCTGGTCGAGATGAGCCCCGTCAGCGGGTCTGACGCCGCCCTGCGCAGGATGGCGCGCGAAGTTGAGGGCATGCTGAAACACACGCTTGATGCCTATGTGCGTGGCGACGCGGAACTGGCCGAGGACGTGCGCCAGCGCGATCAGGAAGTGGATCAGATGTATAACGCATTGTTCCGCGAATTCCTGACATTCATGATGGAAGATCCGCGCAACATCACCGCCTGTATGCACCTGCATTTCATGGCCAAGAACATCGAACGCATGGGCGACCTGACCACAAATATGGCCGAGCAGGTGATCTATCTGGTCACCGGTGAAATGCCCGAAGAGGCGCGCCCGAAAAGTGACAAGACCGCATTCCTGAGCGATCCGAGCTAAGACCGATGAGCCAGCAACCCCATGTCCTGATTGTTGAAGACGAAGCCGCACAACGCGAAGTTCTGGCCTACAATCTGGAGGCAGAGGGGTTTCGCGTCACACGCGCGGACAATGGCGAAGAGGGACTGTTGTATGTGGCAGAAGATCCACCGGATGTGATGGTTCTGGACTGGATGATGCCGAACTTGTCAGGGATCGAGGTTTGTCGCCGTCTCAAGATGAAACCCGAAACGCGCAGCATTCCGATCATCATGTTATCGGCCCGATCCGAAGAGGTGGACAAGGTGCGGGGGTTGGAAACGGGGGCGGATGACTATGTCGTCAAACCCTACTCGGTCTCTGAATTGATGGCGCGTGTGCGCAGCCAATTGCGCCGCGTGCGGCCTGCGACAGTGGGACAAGTGCTGTCCTATGACGACATCGTGCTGGACGCCGAAACCCACCGCGTGACGCGCGGTGACGTGGCCTTGAAACTGGGCCCGACCGAATTCCGGCTTTTGGCCACATTCATGGAAAAACCCGGGCGCGTGTGGTCGCGCGATGTGCTGCTGGACCGTGTTTGGGGGCGCGAAATCTATGTCGATACGCGTACTGTTGACGTGCATGTCGGCCGGTTGCGCAAGGTGCTGACGCAAAACGGCGGATCAGACCCGCTGCGCACGGTGCGCGGCGCGGGATATGCCTTGGGCTAGCTGCCCCACGGTCCGTGCTGGCCGGTGCGGCCATCGAACCGTTCAAACCCGTGTACACCGAAATAGTCGCGCTGCCCTTGGATCATATTGGCCGTGCCACGCGCGGTCCGCATCGCGTCAAAATAGGCCAGACCGGATGATAGGGCAGGTGCGGCCAGACCGTGCATCGCGCTATGCGCTACAATCTGACGCAAAGACCCATGGGTTTTGGTCAGCATTCGCGCAAACTTTGGTGCCATCATCAGATTGCGGGCCGGATCGTCGCGCAGCGCTGCCGCCATATCGTCGAGCATGTCAGAGCGGATGATACAGCCCGCGCGCCAGACCTCGGCGATGGCGGGCAGGGGCAGGGCCCAACCGAATTCCTCGGACGCCTTGGCGATCATCCCGAAGCCCTGCGCATAGCACAGAACCTTTCCTGCAATCAGCGCCTCTGCCAGTGTTTCAAGCGAAATACTGTCATGGGGCAGACGGTGCGGGGCCGCGCCGAAAAGTGCCTCACCCGCCGCGCGTGCATCACGTTGTGATGACAAATTGCGCGCTACAATTGCGGCTTCGATCGCGGGAATAGGCGCCGCGAGGTGCTGTGCCTCGACAGCCGTCCAGCGGCCTGTGCCTTTTTGGCCCGCGGCATCGACGATCTCGTCCAGCATCGAGTGCCCCGTTTCGGGATCAATGGCGGCGGCGACTTTGCCGGAAATCTCGATCAGATAACTGCGCAGGGGGCCTTTGTCCCAGTCGGCAAAAGTTTCCGCGATACGGGCGTGATCCATGCCAAGCCCGTCGCGCATGATGCCGTAGGTTTCGGCAATCATCTGCATATCTGCATATTCGATCCCGTTGTGGACCGCTTTTACAAAATGTCCGGCACCTTCTTCGCCCATCCATGTCGCGCAGGGCTGACCGTCATGTTTGGCTGCGATGGCCTTTAGAATATGGGCGACGCGATCCCAATGCGCCCGCTTGCCGCCACCCATGATGGACGGGCCAAAGCGCGCTCCCTCTTCGCCGCCTGACACGCCAATGCC
Organism: Yoonia sp.; assembly: GCA_041549425.1. Lineage (GTDB taxonomy): Bacteria > Pseudomonadota > Alphaproteobacteria > Rhodobacterales > Rhodobacteraceae > Yoonia. The sequence goes on from JBFEQR010000187.1 coordinate 2,529, forward strand.
CAGAAACGGCAAATCGCCTGCCGCGGCGGCACGGCGATTGGTGTCGCGGAAATTGGCGTTGCCGGCGTCGATAATCAGATCGTCGGTGTCCAAGAGCGGGCGCAAGGCCGCGATCTGGTCGTCAACGATCTGACCGGCGGGCACCATCAGAATAATCGCACGGGGGGATTTCAATGCGCTGACCAACTCTTGCAGAGTCTGCGTGCCGGTGATCCGCGCGGCCAGTTCACCGGCGTCGTCGACGAACCGCTCGGTGGTTTCGCTGGTTCTGTTCCAGACCGCGATGTCAAAGCCGTTGTCGGCGATATTCAAAGCGAGGGCGGCGCCCATTGTGCCTAGTCCGATCAGGCCGATGTCTGCCTTGCTCATTCGATTCTCCTGCGATGAAAGTTTCGTTTACTGCAGATATTGCACGGCAATGAACACGACATAGGCGGCCATCATCGCGATCCCGATGGGGCGGGTCAACCGACCCACGGTCATCATCCAAAGCGCGAACAGCACGGCGACCGCGACGGTCACCCACAGCTCCATGCCCAAAAGAACAGGGTCCACTGACAGCGGATGGATCACAGCCGTCAGGGCAACGATCGACAGAATGTTGAACGTGTTCGATCCGATGATATTGCCCAGGATCAGGCCGACCGATTGCTTGCGTGCAGCCGCGATGCAGGTCGACAGCTCTGGCAGGGACGTGCCAAAAGCCACTACGGTCATGCCGATTACGGCTTCTGGTACGCCGATCGCCGTGCCGGTCTGCACCGCCCCTTCGACCAGCAGTTCCGAGCCCAAAGCCAAAGCGCCCAATCCCCCCAACAGGGTCACAACCGCGCCCTGCATGGTGGCGATCGTCGGGGTGCCATCATCGTCGTCGTCATCCTCAAGCGGCAGGCTGTCGGTCATGTACTGGTAGAAAACGAAGGCCACGAGGATCGCGAACATTCCAACGGCAAAACCGCGGGTAAAGCTGTCGGTCAGCATCCCGACCGTCAGGATCGCTGTCGCAAAAAGCATCATGCCCAGATCTTTGGCCAGATCGCGTGGCGCTGCCGTAACCTTGAACACAAAGGCCGTCGCACCCAGCACCAGCAGGATATTGGCTACATTGGAGCCCAGCACATTGCCCAGCGCAATGCCCGGATGGCCTGCAAGGTTGGCGTTAACGGAAGTGAAAAGCTCTGGCACCGATGTGCCGAAAGAAATGATCGTGGCGCCGATGAACAGCGGTGATAGCCCTGTGCGTTCAGCCATGAAAACGGCTGCGTCGATGGTCCAGTCGCCACCCTTGATCAACAAATACAGGCCGAATGCCATGGCACCTGCGGACAAGACGAAAAGTTCGTAGGTCGTTAATTCAAACAAGGGTGTCTTCCTGTCCCAAGGTCTTTTGCGCCAAGTGTTCCGCTGCGGATATCCGATTTCGCCGCGAAGTGTAATAGCCATTCTCTGACAGCATCCTCTGTCTTTGGGCAAGGTAGTCGGATGTGGCGGCCTTTAAAGGGAACTGCGCCCAAAAATGCAAAAAGAGCGGCACAAAGGCCGCTCTTTTCAGGTATGGGTCCGGTCGGGATCAGGCAGCGACTTTGGGCCGCGTCATTTGTGCCGCAAAGTAAAGCGCGACAGCACCACCGATGCCGATCAGATCAGAGATCAAGCCACCCTCGATCATGAACAGCGCCACGACCAGCAGTCCGATCCGGATGGGCCATGCGGCGCGGTCACCGACCCACCAACCCTGCACACCTGATGACAACAGGAACACACCAAAGATCGCTGTGGCACCTGCGCGGATCACTTCGAACCATGTCCCGTCCATCAGGATCGCACCGTTATAGAAGAACATGAACGGCACGATAAAGGCCGAGATACCGATCTTAAACGACGCCACCGATGTGGCCATCGGGTTGGCCCCCGAGATGCCCGCTGCCGCATAGCTGGCCAAGGCCACAGGTGGCGTGATGGCTGACACAACGGCAAAGTAGAACACAAAGAAATGCGCGGTCAGCATCGGAATACCCAACTGCACCAGACCGGGCGCCACGACTGAGGCCGCAACCGCATAGGCCGCAGTTGTCGGCATCCCCATGCCCAGCAGGATCGCGATACACATCGCAAAGAACAAGGCCAGCAACTGGTTTGCTTCGGCGATATTCAACAGCACAGAGGAAAAGCGCGCGCCGACACCTGTCAGTGAAATCACGCCCACGATGATACCCGCACAGGCACAGACCGCGATAATCTGGATCGACATGATGCCTGCCAGTTCAAACGCTTTGGTGATCGAGCGCAGGCCCATTCGGTAGGGTGTGAACCAGCTGACAACAGCGGCAGACGCGGTGGCAAGCGTACCCGCACGGATGACCGAATAGCCCATGAACAGCGCACCAATCAGGATGATGATCGGCAGGAAAAGGAACACGCGGCGCACCATGTCGCGGAACTTGGGCAGTTCGTCTTCGCGCATCCCGCGCATGCCCAGCTTGGCCGCTTCGAAATCGACCATGAAGTAGATCGACACGAAATACAGCACCGCCGGAATGATCGCGGCAATAGCGATATCGGTGTAGGGGATGCCCGTGATCTCGGCCATGATAAAGGCACCGGCACCCATGATCGGCGGCATGATCTGCCCGCCAGTGGAGGCCGCGGCCTCGACCGCGCCGGCGGTCGTTGGCTTGTAGCCGACCTTTTTCATCAGCGGGATGGTCAGCGAACCGGTGGCAACCACATTGCCTGCCGATGTGCCGTTGATCATGCCCATCAGACCGGAGGCAAAGATCGCCACCTTTGCCGGACCC
>JBFEQR010000188.1:0-5311 GCA_041549425.1 Yoonia sp.
CGCTTTCGATTGTCGCAATGACCGGTGGTTGCAGGCGCGCGGGCGCGGTCAGGACGGCGCCACCATGCACGATCCGGTGCGCGGCAGCGGCAAAACGCGTCAGCGGATAGCCCGCGTTCGCCAGCGCTTCCAGCATCAGCTCCAGCGCATGGGCATGGTCACGGGTCGCTACTGCGGTCGTATCCGCGCCAAGCCGAAGTTGCCCTTGGTTGCCAAGGTTCGTCACACGCCCCGCGACCAGGGACGTAAGCCCCTCATCGAATACCTCGATCTTGAGCGAGGAAGAGCCTGCGTTCAGAACCAGTATCACTTTGGCAATCCACAGCTGATGGCCGCCAGCGCAGCAGAGGCGATGCGCGCCGCAGGCGGGTCGGCGCGGGATGTCAACAGGATCGGCACTTTTGCACCGGTCACAACGCCAGCGGCACAGCCGCCGGTCAGATAGACAAAGGCTTTGAACAGCGCATTGCCGGACACGATATCGGGCACGATGATCGCATCCGCCTGACCCGCAACGGGATCATCGGTCAGCTTTTTCGTGGCGACCGCTTCGGGTGACAGGATCAGGTCCAGCGCGAGCGGGCCGGACACATCCACGCCGTCCACATTGGCGCGGGTCCAGTCGGCCAGTTCGCGGCCCTCCATCGAGGATGGCACAGAGGGGATGGCGCTTTCGGTGGCGGATAGAATGGCGATCTTGGGGCGGTCATTGCCCAGCTTGTTCAGCAGTTTCTTGACCTCGACAATCGCGGACTGGCGCGTGACCAGATCGGGCGCCACGTTGACCGCAGCATCCGAAATCAGGATCGGCTTGCCGCCGTCGGGGTGCGAGATGTGGAAAATATGCACGAAACGATTGCCCGTGCGCAGGCCTGCATCGCGGCTAACCGCGGATTTCATGAAGACGTCAGTGTGCAACTGGCCTTTCATCAGGACATCAGCCTCGCCTGCACCGCAAAGGGCGGCGGCAGTGCGCCCTGCCTCTTCCTCGCCGGTGGTGTCGTGCAGCGCATAGCCGGAAATATCCCAGCCCAGCTTGGCCGCCTCTGCGTGGATCATGTCTGCTTCGCCCACAAAAACGGGAACCATGATGCCTGCCTTGGTCGCGTCCTCTGCGGCCTCCATCGGCAGGGGGGCGCCCGCGCGGGCTATGGCCACGCGCGGCGCGCCAAAGGTCTGGGCGCGTGCGATCAGGTCTTGGGGGACTTGCGCGTCACGGGTGGACAGAAAGGGAGAGGTCATATCAGATCCTTATGATAGCGCGCAGCAATCCCAGCAGGGAAAGCACCAAAAGCAGAAGTACCGCAAAGCGCCGGAACGAGGATGGCGAGGCGCTGAGGAATTGCCGCCCGCCCAGCCAGACGCCCAATCCGAGCAATGGAAACGCGAGCGCCACAGCGATTGCAGTGTCCCATGTCACCAGACCGCCCGCCCACAACAGCGGCAGCGTGATCATATCCAGCGCCGTCAAATAGACGATCATTGTCGCGCGAAAAACAGCCGCTTCGATGGGTTGGGCCGACATAAAGGCGGCGACGGGCAGCCCGCCGATCCCTGCGCTGTTGCACATGCCCGATACGATGCCCACACCGCCGTGGCCCCACGGGCCGATCCGGCGTTTGAGGGTCCAGCCTGAAAGCAGCACAAGTGAAAGTATGAAGATAAGTCCCGAGATCGCGATGCGTGCCGTGCTTTCGCCCACCGACAAGATCACGGTGACCGAAAATGGCAGTGCGACTGCGGCACCGGCGACCAGCCACAAAATCCGACGCCAGTCCACATGACCGCGAATGGCGCGGGCCTGAAAGACTGTCATCAAAACTTCGCATGAAAAGACCACCGCAATAAGGGGAAGCGGGTTTGTGACAAGGGCTGCAAATGCGATGAAAATCGCCGAGAACCCGAAACCCGAATAGCCCCGGACATAGGCGGCCCCAAGCAAAGCAAATGCAAGGGCCGCCGCTGTGCCGGGGCCTAGGTCGAATGGCAAGTTATTCGGCTGCCATGTCAGAAGCGGAGATACCTGCGACTTCGACAGGCTTCTTCATTGCGTCACGACGGAACGGCTCACCCAGTTCCTGGTTCAGGATGACTTCGATCAACGTGGTTGTGTTGTTTTCCATCTGATCCTTGATCGCTTCGTTCAGCGCGGCAGTCAGTTCGTCCATTGTCTTGGCCTGAACGCCCTTGAGACCACATGCGTTGGCGATACCGGCATAAGACACTTTCATGTCCAGCTCTGTGCCGACGAAGTTGTCGTTGAACCACAGGGTCGAGTTGCGCTTTTCCGCGCCCCACTGGTAGTTACGGAACACGATCTGCGTGATGGCAGGCCATTCGTCGCGGCCGATCGCTGTCAGTTCGTTGACCGAGATGCCGAACGCGCCGTCGCCGGCAAAACCGATCACAGGCACATCACGCTGGCCGATCTTCGCGCCGATGATTGCGGGCAGACCGTAACCACAAGGACCGAACAGGCCTGGCGCCAGATATTTGCGCCCTGTCGGGAAGCTTGGGTAAGCGTTGCCGATCGCGCAGTTGTTGCCGATGTCGGACGAGATGATCGCATCTTCGGGCATTGCGGCCTGAATGGCGCGCCATGCCTGACGGGGGGACATCCAGTCAGGACGCGCAGCGCGTGCACGCTCGTTCCATGTGGTGCCTGGATCGTCCTGTTCGTGATCAAGCGAGGTCAGTTCCTGCGCCCATGCGGACTTGGTCTGTGCGATCATGGCTTTGCGGTCCGCGCGGCCTGCGTCACCAGCATCGTCTGCCAGTTGTGCAGTGATGCCGTTGGCAACCTTGGCTGCGTCACCCACGATGCCGACCGTGACCTTCTTGGTCAGGCCGATACGGTCAGGGTTGATGTCGACCTGAATGATCTTGGCGTTTGTCGGCCAGTAATCGATACCGTAGCCGGGCAGTGTCGAGAACGGGTTCAGACGTGTGCCCAGTGCCAGAACGACGTCGGCCTTGCTGATCAGCTCCATACCGGCTTTGGACCCGTTGTAGCCCAAAGGACCAGCGAAGAGCGGGTGGTTGCCGGGGAATGCGTCGTTGTGCTGGTAGCCCACACAGACAGGTGCGTCGAGCTTTTCAGCCAATACGCGGGATGCTTCGATGCCGCCTTCGGCCAGAACAACGCCAGCACCGTTCAGAATGACGGGGAACTTCGCGGTAGACAGCATTTCTGCAGCTTTCGCGATTGAATCCGTACCACCGGGGGACACTTCAAACTCGATCGGCTCTGGCAGTTCGATGTCGACAACCTGTGTCCAGAAATCGCGCGGGATGTTGATCTGGGCAGGGCCGGACAGACGCTTGGCTTTTGCAATGACGCGGGCCAGCACTTCACAGATACGCGACGGGTCGCGAACTTCTTCCTGATAGGCCACGCAGTCCTTGAACAGGTTCATCTGTTCCATTTCCTGAAAACCGCCCTGACCGATTGTCTTATTGGCCGCCTGTGGCGTGACCAGCAAACAAGGTGTGTGGTTCCAGTAAGCTGTCTTCACGGAGGTCACGAAGTTTGTGATGCCGGGGCCGTTCTGCGCGATCATCATCGACATTTCGCCGGTGGCGCGGGTGTAGCCGTCAGCCATCATGCCTGCTGTCATCTCGTGCGCGCAGTCCCAGAACTGGATCCCGGCCTTTGGAAAAATGTCGGAAATTGGCATCATGGCAGAGCCGATGATGCCGAAAGCGTGGCGAATGCCGTGCGCTTGCAGCGTTTTGACGAAGGCTTCTTCGGTTGTCATCTTCATGGCGGTGGGTCCTTCCCTTAAATTCAACGAAAAACAGGGAGCAGAATCCTCCCCCCCGGTGCAGCTATAGTGACATTATGGTCTGCAGTCTTCTGTCGTTAGGTCCAGTTGATAAGCGTCTTTAGGGCCAATGCGAAAAAGATTGAGACTCTGCGTCTCAATAATTAGCATTTCTGGAGTGCCTTTGCAATCAGCGCGACACCTTGCGGAATGCGCGCGGACGCGATCGACGAATAAGCAAGGCGCAGGTATTCTGTCGGTGGGGTGTCGCTTGCAAAGAATGGCGCTCCCGGTTCGACAAGCACTTTGTCGGCCTGCAATCGTGCAGCAAGTTGCGTCGTGTCGACACCGTCGGGCGCGCGCAACCACACCGAAGACCCCCCGTAGGCCCCTTGCGCTGCGCTGTTCAGGCCGTTTTCCTTCAATGCCGTGTCCATGACCTGACGGCGTTCGTGGTAGGTCTTGCTCATCCGGCGGACCAGCGCGTCGTAATGCCCCAATGAAAGGTAGTAGGCAACAGTGCGCTGGATGTGGCCGGGGGGATGCCGCAGGACAGTTGCGCGCAGTGCGCGGGCCTCGCGGATGAAGGGCGCGGGCCCGACCAGATAGCCCAGACGCAGCCCCGGAAAGAGCGATTTCGAGAATGATCCGACATAGATCACCCGCCCGTTCTGGTCGAGAGACTTGAGCGATGGCGACGGCGCGTTCAGAAATGACATTTCAAATTCGTAGTCGTCTTCGACGATGACGAAGTCCTCGGCTTCGGCCTTATCCAGCAGGGCTTTGCGTCGCGCCAATGGCATGGTCGCGTTCGTCGGGCATTGGTGGCTGGGTGTTGTGTACACCACATCGGTATCCGCAGGCAGGGCGTCCGGCGGCAGGCCTTCGGCATCGACCGGCACATAGCTGAGTTGGCAGCGCGATTGCGTCAGGATCGTGCGCAACGCGGGGTAGCAGGGATCTTCGATTGCGGCCCGCCTGCGGCTGTTCAGCAAAACCTGTGCGGACAGCCAAAGGGCGTTTTGCGCCCCCATCGTGACAAGGATTTCGTCCTTGTTGGCCAGAATACCCCGCCGGGGAAGTGTTTGCCGTGCAATGAAATCAACCAGTTCGGGATCGTCGCCGTCAAAGTAATCCGCGGTGAGCGCGGAAAAGTCGCGCAATCCCAAGGCGCGCAGGGCGCACAGCCGCCAGTTGGCGCTGTCAAACAGGCTTTTGTCAGTCTGGCCGTAGATGAAGGGATAGCGATAGCTGGCCCAGTCGCTGGGTTTATCAAGGCTCAGGCCCGGAGTGTACCGATGCGCAATCGTGCGCGTCCAGTCTACCGTGCCGCTGGTAAACCTCTGGGCGGGAAAGGCGGGAGGCTCGGGGGCATTCTCAGACACAAAGTAACCGGATCGGCCCCGGGATGACAGGTAATCATCAGCCACCAGTTCGGTGTAGGCTAGCGTGACCGTAATGCGGCTGACACCAAGGTGCGCGGCCATCTTGCGCGACGATGGCAAACGCTCGCCCGGACGGAACCGACCCGCGAGGATGCCTTGCGC
>JBFEQR010000189.1:0-5308 GCA_041549425.1 Yoonia sp.
GCCTGTTCTGGGTGGTTCGGCGTTCAAAAACAAAGGTGTTCAGCCGCTGTTGAACGCTGTTGTGGACTATCTGCCAAGCCCGCTCGACGTTGTCGATTACATGGGCTTTAAGCCCGGCGACGAAACAGAAACACGCAACATCCCGCGTCGCGCTGATGATGATATGGCGTTCTCCGGCCTTGCATTCAAAATCATGAACGACCCGTTTGTTGGCTCGTTGACGTTTACACGGATCTACTCCGGTAAGCTTGCCAAAGGCGACACCATGCTCAACTCTACCAAGGGTAACAAAGAGCGTGTGGGCCGTATGATGATGATGCACTCAAACGAGCGTGAAGAAATCTCTGAGGCGTTCGCGGGTGACATCATCGCGCTTGGTGGTCTGAAGAACACGACGACAGGTGACACGATCTGTGATCCACAAGATCCGGTTGTTCTTGAAACAATGACGTTCCCCGATCCTGTGATCGAGATCGCCGTTGAGCCAAAGACAAAAGCCGACCAGGAAAAGATGGGCATCGCCCTGCAGCGTCTGTCTGCAGAAGATCCATCCTTCCGCGTGGAAACCGATCTGGAATCCGGTCAGACCATCATGAAGGGCATGGGCGAATTGCACCTCGACATTCTGGTCGACCGCATGAAGCGCGAGTTCAAGGTCGAGGCGAACATCGGTGCGCCGCAGGTGGCCTACCGCGAGACCATCGGTCACGCGGTCGAGCACAGCTATACCCACAAGAAACAGTCCGGTGGTTCCGGTCAGTTTGGCGAGGTGAAGCTGAACATCCTGCCGACAGAGCCAGGCGAGGGTTACTCGTTTGAATCGAAGATCGTTGGTGGTGCAGTGCCCAAGGAATACATTCCGGGCGTTGAAAAAGGCATCCAGTCCGTCATGGACAGCGGTCCTTTGGCTGGCTTCCCTGTGATCGACTTCAAAGTGGAACTGCTTGACGGTAAATTCCACGATGTTGACTCGTCCATCCTCGCGTTCGAGATCGCGGCACGTATGTGCATGCGTGAAGGTATGCGCAAAGCGGGTGCGAAACTGCTCGAGCCGATCATGAAAGTGGAAGTGGTCACACCTGAAGAATACACCGGTGGCATCATCGGCGACCTGACATCACGTCGGGGTCAGGTGCAGGGTCAGGACACACGCGGCAACGCGATTGCAATCGATGCAATGGTGCCGCTGGCAAACATGTTCGGCTACATCAACACATTGCGTTCCATGTCTTCGGGCCGTGCGCAGTTTACGATGCAGTTCGACCATTACGATCCGGTCCCAAGCAACATCGCCGAAGAGATCCAAGCGAAATACGCATAACGCGGTGCGCGGCGACCGCGCACCCGACAACCCACCCGTAGGGTGCGCATTCATGCGCACCGACAAGACAAAACAAGGAGCCACACCATGGCAAAGGCAAAGTTTGAACGTAATAAGCCGCACGTAAACATTGGCACAATCGGCCACGTTGACCACGGCAAGACCACATTGACAGCTGCGATCACCAAGTACTTTGGTGACTTCCAGGCGTATGACCAGATTGACGGCGCGCCCGAGGAAAAAGCACGTGGTATCACGATTTCCACAGCACACGTCGAGTACGAGACAGAGTCCCGTCACTACGCACACGTCGACTGCCCCGGCCACGCCGACTACGTCAAGAACATGATCACCGGTGCGGCCCAGATGGACGGCGCTATTCTGGTTGTGAACGCGGCTGACGGCCCGATGCCACAGACCCGCGAGCACATCCTGCTTGGCCGTCAGGTTGGCATCCCCTACATGGTTGTCTACATGAACAAGGTCGATCAGGTTGACGACGAAGAGCTGCTTGAGCTGGTCGAGATGGAAATCCGCGAGCTTCTGTCCTCTTACGAATACCCCGGCGACGACATCCCTGTGATCCCCGGTTCGGCTCTGGCCGCGATGGAAGGCCGTGACGAAGAGATCGGCGAGAACTCGATCCGCAAGCTGATGGAAGCTGTCGACACATATATCCCGACACCTGCGCGTGCGGTTGACCTGCCGTTCCTGATGCCGATCGAGGACGTGTTCTCGATTTCCGGCCGTGGTACAGTTGTGACCGGCCGTGTCGAGCGTGGCGTGATCAACGTTGGCGACGAGATCGAGATCGTCGGTATCCGCGACACCAAGAAGACGACCTGCACAGGCGTTGAAATGTTCCGCAAGCTGCTGGACAGCGGTGAAGCCGGCGACAACATCGGCGCGCTGCTGCGCGGTGTTGACCGTGAAGGCGTCGAGCGTGGCCAGATCCTGTGTAAGCCTGGTTCTGTGAAGCCGCACACAAAGTTCGAAGCCGAAGCCTATATCCTGACCAAGGAAGAGGGTGGTCGTCACACACCATTCTTCGCGAACTACCGTCCACAGTTCTACTTCCGGACCACTGACGTGACCGGCACGGTCGAGCTGCCAGCGGGCACCGAGATGGTGATGCCTGGCGACAACCTGAAGTTCAACGTCGAGCTGATCGCGCCGATCGCGATGGAAGAAGGCCTGCGCTTTGCGATCCGCGAAGGCGGCCGCACAGTTGGCGCCGGTGTTGTGTCGAAGATTGTCGAGTAATTGACTGGTAGGGTGCGCATGAATGCGCACCCTACCTGAAAGGCCGCTCCATCAGGGGCGGCCTTTTGCGTTTGCATGCGGTTGCTTTGCATTCGTATGGTGGATCATTATCCACCTTACCTGAACGGACACGCGTATGACATTTCCAGCGCCCGACACTTTGTATCCCGTACGGTTTCCGGATGGGACTGTGCATAAGGGGAATGTTTTTCTCAATGCGGCGATCAAGCACCCCAATTGGCAGATCGGGGATTATACATACGCCAGCGACTTTGACCCGCCCGAAAACCCAGAGGATTGGGCAGGGCGGCTTGCGCCTTATCTGTTCCCGATATCGCAGGATCGTATCATTATTGGTAAATTCGGCCAGTTTGCGCATGGTGTCCGTTTCATTACGGATGGCGCAAATCACGCGCGCGACGGATTTTCGACTTTCCCCTTCGCGATCCATGACCCTGACAGGTTTCTTGCTTATCCGCGTACCCTGCGGGCCGGTCGTGACATCCGGATCGGCCATGATGTCTGGATCGGGACAGGTGCGCGGATCATGGCGGGGGCGCACATTGGCAACGGCGTGATCGTCGGGGCCGGAGCAGTCGTCAGCGGGGCTGTGCCGGATTATGCGATTGTGACGGGCGACCGCGCGACCGTGCAACGCATGCGCTTTGATGACGAAACAATTGCCGCGCTCAATGAAATTGCATGGTGGAATTGGGACATGGCCCGCATTCTGACCCATGAGGCAGCCATTACCGGGGCCGATCTGCCAGCATTGCGAAAAGCCGCGGAGCAAGAGAACTGATCTGTTGCGTCGGCGCGGCGTTGCTGCAAGGATCACGCCATGACATCAAGGCGTTGGATCATTTTGGCAGTTTTGTTTCTGGCGCGTCTGACAATGGCGTTCCAGTTTCAATCCGTTGCGGCCCTCTCGCCTTTGTTGGTGCAGGATTTCGGCGTCGGTCTGGCGGATATCGGCTTTATGATCGGGCTCTACTTTGCGCCGGGCATTGTATTTGCGTTGCCGGGCGGTGTGATTGCGGCCCGCTTCGGGGATAAACGCATTGTCGGTGCGGGAATGGTGCTGATGCTGGCCGGTGGCGCTGTGATTGCGATGACCCAGAACTGGCAGGTCTTTGCAGCGGCCCGCCTTGTTGCCGGTGCGGGCGGCGTCATCCTGAATGTTGTGATGACCAAGATGGTCGTTGACTGGTTCGCCGAGAAAGAGCTGTCCACAGCGATGGCAATCTTCATCAATTCGTGGCCGGTAGGGATCGCATTGGCGCTGCTGGTCCTGCCCTTTATCGCCGCGAGCGGCGGGATCGGGATCGCCTGGTGGGTGCTGTTTGCGTTGATTGCGACCGCGCTGGTGCTGTTTGTCACACTCTATGACGTGCCGGAAAGCGCCGCGCCTGTGTCAACCACGATTGAAAGGGTCGCGTTCCCCGTTGCTGCTTTGATTCTGGGCAGTCTGGTGTGGGCGCTTTACAATACAGCACTTGCGATGGTTTTCAGTTTTGGTCCGGCGTTTCTGGTGCAGGTTGGCTATTCGCTGACCAATGCAGGGTCGCTGACCAGTCTCTTTATGGTGATCTTCGCGATTGCCTTGCCGGTTGGCGGCATTGTCGCGGACAAGACAGGGCGCAAGGACACGATCATCTATCTGAGCCTGCTCAGCTTTGCGGCCCTGATGCCCGTCGCTGTTCTGGTGCCCGCAACGGCGTTCTTCCTTTTTTGCGTGCTTGGCGCCCTGTTTGCCCTTGGCGCCGGTCCGATCATGACACTGCCCGCAGAGGTGCTGTCGCCCAAATCCCGTGCCATGGGTATGGGCCTGTTCTTTTCGATCTACTATGCGCTGATGATGATCGGCCCAAGGCTTGGTGGTGGTGTCGCAGAACGCGCAGAGGATGCGGGCGCTGCGATTTTTGCTGGTGCCGTCATGTCTTTGGCCGCAGCGGCTGCTTTGCTGGGCTTCCGGCGGAAAAGTCGCACCTAGGGGCCGGGTTCCAAGTCTAGCGCGCGGTCTGCATCTGCCGTTGTGTCATCCATCCATTTCTGGATCATCAAGCGCAGGGCCTCGCGGTCGGCGGTGTCCATTTTGCGCGGCACATCCCCGTCAAAGCGGCGAAAGATACAGACGCCTTTTCCAAAGGTTTTCGGCACCAAGAGTTTGTCCCATGATTTTGCGCGCCGCCCCTTCGTTGTCGAAAAGGCGTAGCAAAAGATCGGCATGCCAGTCACCCGCGCCCATTCCAGCGGGGCATCCTTCAACTGTCTGGCAGGACCAAGGGGGCCGTCGCCCGTCATGGCGATGCTGACCCCTTCCTTGACGCGCCGCAGGATCTTGCGCGAGGCGACAAGGTTTGAGTCCCTGCTCGACATTTCGATCGGGCGCAGACCAGCGCGGCGTTGCACCGCGCCTGACACACGGCCAATGGGCGATTTGTCGTATAGGGTGGACAGGGGGGCGACATCGCTTGGCCAATGCATGGACCCCATGATCGAGCGGCTATGCCACGTCAGTACAAGAACCGGCCCCTGCGCCAAGGCATCCTTCAATTCGTCCATGCCCTCATAGCGCCATCGGGTGGTTCTGGTGCAAAGCGACAAATAGCTGCCCGCAAGACTGGCAAGTGCTGCGGCAAGGGTTTCCGATTGCTCAAGTCGTTTTCGCAGTGACATGGGTTTGCAGGGCCTTTGTTGGGTGATGGCACCCTTGTTGTCGCA
>JBFEQR010000190.1:0-5292 GCA_041549425.1 Yoonia sp.
AGCCTGAGCCTGAGCCTGAGCCTGAGCCTGAGCCTGAGCCTGAGCCTGAGCCTGAGCCTGAGCCTGAGCCTGAGCCTGAGCCTGAGCCTGACGTCCTTGCGCCCGATGAAGACGATGAGCCTGCCCCGACGATGGCCGTGGAGCCGGTGCAATTCGATGTCGATCTGACCTCGGCGCTCGACAAGGAAGAACCCGCCGCCACACCCGAAAAGAAAGGGCTGCTGGGCCGCTTTTTCGGGGGCGCAGAGGCCAAGACGATCGTCAAGCGCACGCTGGACGACGACATGCTGGAACAGCTCGAAGAGTTGCTGATCACAGCCGATATGGGCGTGGACACCGCTCTGCGCGTCACGGCAAACATGGCCGAAGGCAACCTTGGTAAGAAACTGTCGGTGCCTGAAATCAAGGCCCTGATGGCAAAAGAAGTGAGCCGGATCATGGAACCGGTGGCACGACCGCTGCCGATTTATGCCAAGACCCCGCAGGTTGTTCTGGTGGTTGGCGTGAACGGGTCGGGCAAGACGACGACGATCGGCAAACTGGCCAGCCAATTCAAGGCGGCGGGCAAAAAGGTGGTGATTGCTGCGGGTGATACGTTCCGTGCGGCAGCGGTCGAACAATTGCAGGTCTGGGGCGACCGCGCGGGCGTGCCGGTTCTGACGGCTCCCGAAGGGTCCGATCCGGCCAGCCTTGCCTTTGATGCAATGACACAGGCGCAGGCGGATGGTGCGGACCTTTTGATGATCGACACTGCCGGACGTCTGCAAAACCGTGCCGATCTGATGGAAGAACTGGCCAAGATCGTGCGCGTGATCCGCAAAAAAGACCCCGATGCGCCGCATAACACGCTTCTGGTGCTAGACGCGACGACGGGCCAGAACGCGGTGCAACAGGTCAAGGTCTTTCAGGAACTCGCGGATGTTTCCGGCCTTGTGATGACAAAGCTGGATGGCACGGCCAAAGGTGGCGTGCTGGTGGCTTTGGCCGACAAATTCGGCCTGCCGATCCACGCCATCGGCGTGGGCGAGCAGATTGACGATCTGGCGCCCTTCGATCCAGAGGAATTTGCTGCTGCTCTTGTTGGCCTCGACCGGTGAGACTGACAGTCTGTTGAACGAACTGGGATCATGGCTGGTCGCGATTTCCGGCACCGCCGAAGGCGCGCGACTGGCGACCATATTGGCGCTGGTATCTGCACTGGCCCATGCCGTTTTCGGGGCACTGCAAAAGGGGCGCTATGATCCGTGGCTGACGCGGGGGGCGATTGACGGGTGGCTTGTTGTCTTGTCCGCGCCTGTCGCGCTTTTTGTTGTGCCATGGCCTGACGCCACGATGGTTCTGCTTCTGGCAGGCGCGGTCGTTGTGCATTTCGCCTATAAGGTGACGATGGCCCTTGCCTATGAGCGGGCGGCCTACACGGTGGTCTATCCGGTGGTGCGCGGCACGGGGCCGTTAGTGACGGTGCTGGCCGCGTCTTTGTTCTTTGGTGAATATTTCACGCTTGTACAATGGCTTGGCGTGGCGTGCCTGTCGGGTGGTATCTTGTTGCTTGCCGTGCGGAACCTGTCGGAGGAGGTGTTGGACCTACCGGCCTTGCGCCTCGGGCTGGTCTGGGCCTTGGCTGGCGGCGTGCTGGTCGCACTCTACACCACTTACGACGCCTATGCCATTCGCCAAAGCCCCGATCCGTTTACCTTTCTCGCGTGGTTCTTTTTCCTGACGTCGTTTGATTTCGCAATATTGGCAGGCCTGCGGTACCGGAGCAGGGCGGTCAGGCTGGCGCTGGCACCCTTGGTGTGGAAGGGGCTGTTCGGTGCACTGATCGCATGGGTCAGTTTTGGTGGTGTTTTGCTGGCGACGCGGTTGGACAAAGTGGGCGAGGCGGCAGTGCTGCGCGAAACTTCCGTTGTCTTCGCGGCGCTGATCGGGTGGTTTATATTGGGCGAAAAAGTCGGCCCGCGTCGGTTGATCCTGATGGGGATGGTTGCACTTGGTGCCATCATCGTGGAAACCGGGGGCTGAGGGAGACTGGCATGGCAGAAAAATCGATCAATCCGGTACTGAAACAAGTGTTGGAGCTTGGCCCAACGCTGGCTTTCTTCCTGATCTATCTGCGGATCAAGGATGATACGTTCAGTGTCGCAGGCAACGACTACAGCGGCTTTATCGTTGCGGCGTTGGTTTTCGTGCCGATCCTTTTGGTCGCGATGGGCATTTTGTGGGTGCTGACGGGCAAGCTGAGCCGGATGCAGGTTTTCACGGCTTTCATGGTGATCTTCTTCGGGGGCCTGACGGCTTATTTCAATGATGAGCGGTTTTTCAAGATGAAGACCTCGATCGTCTATGGCTGCATGGCAACCTTGCTGGGGGTCGGACTGTTGCGGGGTCAAAGTTATCTGCAATATGTGATGGAAGAGTTTCTTCCAATGGAGCGCGAAGGCTGGATGATCTTCACCCGTCGCCTGTGCTTCATGTTTTTCGCACTTGCGATTGCAAACGAAGTGATCTGGCGGACCCAATCCACGGACCTTTGGGTGAAACTGGAAACATTTGCCTTTCCTGCCATTCTTTTCGTGTTTCTCTGGGTGCAGATTGTCGGACTCCAGAAATATCTGATCGAAGGCCCTGAACCCACTGATGACTAGCGAAATTCTGTCAGGTTAAAGCCGACGCGGTTGCCACGCCCTTTTGCCGGTGCGCCGGGCCGATTGAGCAGAGTGTCAAGTTGATGCGTGGTCAGAACAGGCCGGAATACGATGCCGGACCTGTTCCCTTCAACCCAAAGGACCAGTGCATCGACCCATTGCGACAGGACGTTCAGCTGCAGTTTGTCACCGCGGCAAACATGGCGCAAACCGTGCAGGCATCCCCCGTTCTGATTGACGTTGGTCACTTGTGCCTGCTGTTTTCCGGAAGCGGTGCGGACCTGAACCGGAAAATAGGCGGGATAGCGATGCTGGCGGAACTTCAAAACGGGGCCTCATTTACTGAACCCCTGCAGAACTAGACTCGGAACGCTAATAAATCGTTATGGCTTTCTATGAAAAAGCTGCCCCTGCGCGTGCCTGTCCTTGCGAAAATCGCCGCGTTTTTCTGCGGCAAGGGCACGACCACGCTGCACGGCGGGCCGCGCGCTCACGTTCTCAAGCCAGCGGGCCATATGCGGTTTGTCATCCAGTGTTTGTTGCTGCCCTTCCCAAAGCGACGCCCAGCCCCAAATAGCGATATCGGCAATCGAATAGAAATCGCCAGCCACATATTCATGCTTTGCAAGCTGCCGGTCCAAGACGCCATAAAGCCGTGCGGTTTCATTGCGGTAGCGGTCCTTGGCATAGGGCAGATCGTTGGGGGGTTCCATCGCAGGGGCATATTTGAGGAAATGATGTGCTTGCCCTGCCATCGGGCCTAGGCCGCCCATCTGCCACATCAGCCATTGCTCTACGGCGACCCTGTCGCGTTCTGTCTTGCCATAAAGCTGGTCCGTCTTGCGCGCCAGATATTGCAGAATCGCACCGGATTCAAAAATCGAAATCGGTGCGCCATCTGGCCCGTCGTGGTCGACAATTGCGGGCATGCGGTTATTAGGCGAGATTTCCAGAAATGCGGGATCGAACTGATCGCCTGCACCGATGTCGATGAGGTGCAGGCTGTAGGGCAGTGCCAGTTCCTCCAGCACGATAGAGGCTTTCCATCCATTGGGTGTCGGCCAAAAATAGAGATCGATGGGCGGCGGCATGTGCAGTCCTTTGTTGGATATCTTTGGCAGCATCGCAGCCTTGGCCGAAAGGACAAGAGGGCCGCTTGACGAAGATGTGGCGTGGGCGTAAGTCTGGGATCGTGGCGATTTGTTACCGGATTGCGGGCCACGTTAAATATGCTGCTAAAGAGGGTTGCGGGTTTTGATACCCCGATACCTTTTCCCGGTGTCGGGGTTTTTTATTGCGCGAAAAGCGCGGGGAATGACAATGAAAACGTGGAACAAACGCACCAAAGCCGTGCACGCAGGCATCCGCCGCAGCCAGTATAACGAGGTCAGCGAAGCGATCTATCTCACCCAGGGCTTTGTCTATGACAGCGCCGAGGACGCGGAAGCGCGGTTTATCAAATCGGGTGAGGATGAATTCATCTATGCCCGCTATGGCAACCCCACGGTTGCGATGTTCGAGGACCGGATTGCAGCGCTCGAAGGGGCAGAGGACGGGTTTGCCACCGCCTCTGGCATGGCGGCTGTGAATGGTGCGCTGACCTCCATGTTGCGGGCAGGCGATCACGTCGTTTCGGCGCGCGCGCTTTTTGGATCCTGCCTGTATATCCTCGAAGAGGTTCTGACGCGTTACGGGGTTGAGGTGACATTCGTCGACGGGACAGATCTGGCCGCGTGGGAGGCCGCCATCAGGCCCGACACAAAAGCTGTCTTCTTTGAAAGCATCTCGAACCCGACCCTTGAGGTAATCGACATTGCGGCAGTGTCAAAGCTGGCACATGCTGTGGGTGCAACCGTGATTGTTGACAACGTCTTTGCCACGCCGGTCTTTTCGGATGCGCTGGCGCAAGGGGCAGATGTCGTTGTCTATTCGGCGACCAAACATATCGACGGGCAGGGTCGCGCGCTGGGCGGGGTGATCCTTGGCACGCGTGATTTCATCCGCGGCACGGTCGAGCCTTACATGAAACACACAGGCGGTTCGATGTCGCCGTTTACGGCGTGGGTCATGCTCAAAGGGCTTGAGACGATCGAATTGCGGGTGCGGGCGCAAGCCGCGACCGCGCAGATCCTCGCCACCGCGGTGGAGGCCGACGGAGGCCTGCAAAACGTGATCTATCCCGGGCTTGAAAGCCATCCGCAGTACGGGCTGGTCGTGCGTCAGATGCAAGAGGGCGGTACGGTTCTGGCCATTGACGCGGGCACGCAGGCTGCGGCGTTCAAGCTGCTGAACGCGCTTGAAATATGGACGATCTCGAACAACCTTGGTGACGCGAAATCAATCGCGACACATCCCGCAACCACGACCCATCAGCGCCTGTCCGACGAGACCAAATCGCGGCTTGGCATCACGCCCGGCCTGCTGCGGCTGAGTGTCGGTCTGGAAGACCCAGCAGACCTGCTGGCGGATTTGCGCGCGGCCATCGCATAGATGTGAGCAGGTGACGCAGGTCCTGAAAAGTGGTTTACTCAAAGTGGCTTGGACGTTCAGAAAGGCCACCCCATGACTGATCCGCGCAGCGAGATGCGACGTATCTATAGAGAAATCATTGGAAAATCCGATGAGTTGCCCCATCTAGGGGCATCTA
>JBFEQR010000191.1:0-5270 GCA_041549425.1 Yoonia sp.
GCTGGCTGGGATGGTAGGATTCGAACCTACGGTACACTGTACCAAAAACAGTTGCCTTACCACTTGGCTACATCCCAGCAGCGAGGCGGGTGATACTGCGTCGCGGGCACCGGTTCAAGCCCCGTTTTCAAAGAAATGTGCCTATTCTTTCAGGCGGTCGTCGCGCAGCAGATCTTCGGTGCTTTCCTGATCGCGTTCGGCTGCCACAATCCGTTCCAAAGCGGCATCGTCGGTGGCGTCCACTTTCTCGACCTTGGTGCTTTCAGCCTGTTCCGGGGCCTCCGGCCCGCGCTCGCGTTTGATCTCGATTGCCTGTGTCGCATCGGGGATCACGACGCCCGCGGCCTGTATCGCAAGTTTGACCTGACGCAATGCCTCACCTTTTGCGCGCACGATCGACGTGGCGTTCTGATCGACCCATCCGGTGATCACAAGTTCGACGCCAGCCGGATGCAGCGCCTCGATCCATGTTTGTGCGGCGGGTTCTTTCAACACAAAGGGCAAACCCTGCACGGTGCGCGCAGCAAGATTGCGGGCTTCTTGCAGGTCCGCGTCGCGATCCACCATGACCGAGAACATAAAACGGCGCTCGGCGTTCTGGGTGTAGTTGATGATTCTGCTTTTGAAGACCGTGGCATTGGGAATCTGGATGTGGTTGCCGTCAAATGACAAAAGGATCGTGGCGCGGCTGGTCAGCCGGATAACCTTGCCCACGTCGCCATTGATTTCGACCGTGTCGTTTGGCCGGAACGGCTGGCGAAAGGACAACATGACCGAGGCGATGAAGTTTTCGACGGTATCGCGCACGGCAAAACCCAAGGCCAGACCGATGATCCCCGCCGCACCAAGGATCGTGCCAAGCAGGGCTGTCGCGTTCAGGATATCCAATGCAATGACGATCCCGAAGATCACAAAGGCAATGCGGAACAGTTGCCGGTAAATCTCGGCGATGAATGCATTTGGCGCCAGTCTTTCCCAAGGCTGCCGCATCCGGGCAATCGCAAATCCAAGCAACATGACGATTGCAGAAACGACAGCCGCAATCAACGCCAGCGGCAGAAAGATGATGATCTGGTCAATGCGTGCGCGGAACCTGTCAACAGCAGGGTCCAGTCTGCGGACAATATCGGTGGTCTCGGTCACCTGATTGCGCACGGCAACGACACCTTCGACACGGGCGGTCAGGGGGGCAAGCTCTGCGGCTTCGACGGTGGATGTCGTCGTGCCGCGCAGGGTGACGACACCTTCGTTCACGGTCACGGTGACATCTTCGTAGTTCTGTAATTCACCCAGAATCTCGCGGATGCGGTTGGCGATGGCGGCATCCTGCTGTGCAGAGGTTTCTGTCGTGATCGGACCTGCGGCTTCCTGCGCTGTGGCGGGCAGCGCGCAGGTCAGAAAAAGGGTCAGGATCAGAAGAAAACGCATGTCGGTCTATCCGCAAGGCTATGCCCTGACATAACAGACCGGACCCGCGGATCAAACCCGCAGCGGATCGGCCTTGGCCAAGGCATCAAACGCCATGAGGCTTTTGACAAGCGCATCCATCTGATCCAGCGGGATCATGTTTGGCCCGTCAGAGGGCGCGTTGTCAGGGTCTTCATGGGTTTCGATAAAGACCGCAGCAATCCCCAATGACACAGCCGCCCGCGCCATGACGGGTGCAAATTCACGCTGCCCGCCCGACGATCCGCCCATGCCACCGGGTTGCTGGACAGAGTGGGTGGCGTCCATGACAACCGGATAGCCGGTCTTGGCCATCGTGGGCAGCGACCGCATATCGGCGACAAGTGTGTTATACCCGAAGGACGACCCGCGTTCGGTCAGCATGATGCGTTTGTTGCCTGTGCTTTCGATTTTCGCCACGACGTTAGGCATATCCCATGGGGCCAGAAACTGGCCCTTTTTGACGTTGATCACAGCACCGGTTTCACCGGCCGCCAGCAAAAGGTCGGTCTGGCGACACAAGAAGGCGGGAATTTGCATGATGTCACATACCTCTGCCACCGTTGCGCAGTGTTCGGGGGCATGGATATCAGTCAGCACAGGGCAGCCGATGCTGTCTTTCACCGATTGCATCACTTTGAGCCCCGCATCCATGCCAAGCCCGCGTTTGCCACCCAGTGATGTGCGGTTGGCCTTGTCGTAGGAGCCTTTGAAGACGAACTGCGCGCCATGTGCCGCGCAGACCTCTGCCATTTTGCCCGCGATCATCTGCGCGTGATCCGTGCCCTCCAGCTGGCAGGGTCCTGCGATGACCAAAAGCGGAAGGTCGTTGCCGACGGTGAGTGCGCCAATATCGAATTCATGCATCAAGAGCTTACCTGTTCGCGAAGGATTGAGGCCGTCAGAGAGATCATCAGATAGATGCCCGAGAAGATAAAGAAGGCCAGAAGAGTGTTTTCAAAAGCGCGCGGATAGGCGGCCTCATCGGGGATCACCGGCCGCACGCTTTGCGACAGATAGCGGACTTGGCGGTTTGCTTCAATGCGCGCGGTTTCCATCTGGGTCAGCGCCTGCTGAACCATGATCGTCTGGAAATTATAGTTTTCCTCGGCTGTGCGCAGTTCGGTGTTGCGGGCGGCCAGTGACACCAGTTCGCCGCCGTCGCCGACCAGTTGGTCACGCAAGTCCGCGATCAGTTCTTCAATATTGCTGATCTGGTCACGCAGTGCCTGCACCTGCACTTCGCTGGGGCGGTCCACGTTCAGGCGCGATTGCAGGACAAGATCAAGGCGCTGCCGCTCGCTTTCGAGCGAATTGATCTGCGACATGCGTGCCGAAGTTTCGCTGGCAGGATCGATCTGGCGCACATTTTGCTGAATTTCCAGCCATGTGGCAAGCGCGGCAGCGCGTCTTGCTTCGGCTTGTTCATAGCTTTGTTGTGCGCCACTCATCTGGTCAACACGCAAACGGCTGGTCAGTTGGTCGACTTGTTCTTCGGCATAGCCGATCAGCGCCTGCGAGAATTCATAGCTTTTCACCGGATCAGGCGAGATGACCTCCATCCGGATGATGCCTTCGGTCGGATCATAGCTGATCCGCACGCGGTCGGCGAAAACCCCGAAGGCGTCTTCGTTGCTGGCGTCTGCGGGCAGGCGTTGCAGCGCGTCGATGCTTGGATCGCTAAAATGTTCTTTGAATCCGTGGTCGGCATCCAGTCGCAACATCGCCTCACGCGAGGCTAGATAGGACTGCACCGCGATACTGTCTTGTTGCGTGGCCATCGACGTGCCCTGAAACAGCGTGGCCAGACCGCCGCCACCTCCGCCGCCCTGCGGTTGGGCCTGCTGGATCACAATCTCGGAACTGGTGGCATACATAGGTGTTGCCAGATTGTAGAAATACCAGCCCACCAGGAACGTCGACAGAAAGATAAAGACGGACAGACGGGTGAATAGCAGTACAAGTTTGCGCCGTCTGCGGCGGGCGATTTCACGCTGGATCTGCCGGATCTCGGAGGCGTTGCGTTCGGCGGCGCTGTCGCTGGCCTGCGCGGGCAGGGATATGCCGCCGTTGCGGGTATCGGGCAGCTGGATGCGCATTTTTTTGCCTGGTTTGGGGGCTTTGTCGGGGGTGACCAAATCCACCACCGAACTGCGCTGGAACGGGTCAATTCCGGCCGCACGAAGCTGGCGGACGGCATCATAATCGGAAGAGGCCTCGAACCCGTTCTTGAGCGCCACGCGCCGCGCAAGACGCAACTGGCGCGCGGTCAGGCCTTCCTTGCTGATCGCATCAATCTGCGCGGCATGGGTGGGCGCTGTGGCTGGCGTTTCTTCTGCGGGTGGCGCGGATTGCGCGGGCGTATCCGTAGCAGTGTCATCGGCCTTGCGGCGCCGGACGTGGAAACGCTTAATCGTGGGTTTGGTAGTCATAAAGCACTCGTGCCTCTTCCAGAGAGTCAAACATATGCAGCTGCCCATTCTTGAGCACCGCCGCCGACTTTGCAATGCGCTCCAGCGTTGCGGGCTGGTGGGATACGATCACAACCGTGGCCCTTTCAAGCCGTTCACGCAGGATTTCCCCCGCACGACGGTTGAATTCCACATCTGCCGAAGCGGGCATGCCTTCATCAATCAGATAGATATCGGAATCCAGCGCCAGCATCAGCGCAAAGGTGAACCGCGATTTCATCCCCGAAGAATAGACGCCGACAGGCTGGTCGAAATATTCCTCCAACCGGCAAAGCCAGCGGCAGAACGCCTCGATATAGTCGGGGTCCAGCCCGTAAAGCCGCGCGATATAGCGGCTGTTTTCCATCGCCGACAGCTTTGCATTGATACCGCCGGTAAACCCCAGCGGGAACGAAACACGGCAGGTTTTGGTAATCGTGCCTTCGTCAGGTTTTTCAAGGCCTGCCATCATGTTGATCAGCGTCGACTTACCGGTGCCATTGGGGGCCAGAATACCAAGCGAATTGCCCAGCTCGACACGAAACGATGCGCGGTCCAGAATGACCTTGCGTTGGGTGCCTGTCCAAAAGGACTTACTGACTTGTGAAAACTCCAGCATCTTTTTCCTGCAACTTTGCGCCACATCGCGCGCGGTACTCTTTGTCGGCAAACTGTTAACATGTCCTGTCTGCCAACCATACAGCGACTTTAAGGCATGATTATAGCGACAAAAGTGTGAATACACTGTGCCCGTCGCCATTTCGCTTGATCGGGGCCACAACGGGCTATCATCTTGGCAATCGAAAAGAGAAACGCGATGTCCCTGCAATCCGAAATCCGCAATTGCCGCCTTTGTGCTGACCGTTTTGCAGCAACGGCAACGCAACATCGCCCGCGACCGGTCGTCTGGTTCGACACCCCTCCGCGCATCCTGATCGCCGGTCAGGCCCCCGGTATGCGCGTACATCAGCTGGCCCAGCCGTTCCGCGACCGTTCCGGCGATCGCCTGCGCGAGTGGCTGGGACTGGATGAGGCCACGTTCTATGACCGCGCAAGGATCGCGATTGTGCCGATGGCTTTCTGTTTTCCCGGCTATGACAAAAAGGGTGCCGACCTGCCGCCGCCCGCGATTTGCCGCAACACATGGCACGGGCGGGTGATGGCGGAACTTGGTGATGTGCCGCTGACGGTTCTGGTGGGGGGCTATGCGCAGCGCTGGCATCTGGGTGCGAAAACGGGTGTCACAGCGACCGTTCAGGGCTGGCGCGACCTTGGAAAGCGCGTCTTTCCCTTGCCACATCCGTCGTGGCGCAATACCGCATGGCTGAAAAAGAACCCGTGGTTTGCAAAAGACCTGCTGCCAGACCTGCAAGC
>JBFEQR010000192.1:0-5262 GCA_041549425.1 Yoonia sp.
AGTGATCGGTTCCGGCGGCAAGGTCATCCGCGAGATCGTGGAAACATCCGGCGCGAAAGTCGACATCAACGATGATGGCGTGATCAAGCTGGCATCAAACGATGCCGAGGCGATCAAGCGTGCTTATGACATGATCCATTCGATCGTGGCAGAACCCGAAGAAGGCGTGATCTACAAAGGCACGGTCGTGAAGGTCGTGGACTTTGGCGCATTCGTGAACTTCTTTGGCAAGCGCGATGGTCTGGTCCACGTGTCCCAGATCGAAAACCGCCGTTTGAACCATCCTTCCGATGTTCTGAAAGAAGGACAAGAAGTCTGGGTCAAGCTGCTGGGCTTTGATGATCGCGGCAAGGTCCGTTTGGCCATGAAGATGGTTGATCAGGAAACCGGCAAAGAGATCACAAAAGAAGAAGCCGAAGAGCAATCCTAAGTTTCAGTCTTGCGACAAAGAAAACCCCGCCAAACCGGCGGGGTTTTTTCGTTTCGGTCCTGCGGTTCTTCTAGTCTTTCAGCTTTGTCGTGCGCAGGTACGGCAGCACTTCGGTAAAGGCGCCGAATTTTGCCGTCGCGTCCGCGTCACTGACAGACGTCGGGATGATCACGTCATCGCCGACGTTCCAGTTGGCAGGTGTGGCAACGCCCTTGCCAATCGACGTCTGCAAACCGTCCAATGCGCGCAGAACCTCTGCAAAGTTGCGCCCTACGGTCATCGGATAGGTCATCGACAGCTTCAGCTGTTTGTCCGGCCCGATGATAAAGACGGAACGCACCGTCGCGCTATCTGCGGGTGTGCGGCCATCGGGCAAATAGGCCTCTGCTGGCAGCATGTCGAAGGCTTTGGAAACCTCCAGACCCGTGTCGGCGATAATCGGGAAACTTGCAGGCGCGCCGCCCACTGTTTCGATATCGCTTTTCCACTTCTTGTGGTCTTCGACGCCGTCAACACTGACACCGATCACCTTCGTGCCACGCTTGGCCCACTCATCGGCCAACTGGGCAACAGCACCGAATTCGGTCGTGCAAACAGGGGTGAAATCCTTGGGGTGTGAAAACAGGATCGCCCAGCTATCGCCGATCCACTCATGCAGGGAAAATGTGCCCTGATCCGTTTCGACAGTGAGATCGGGAATAGTATCATTGATGCGCAAAGCCATTGGTCTAGCTCCTTTGTAGATTGCGTTGGATATTACATAGGTATGACCGCACGCAAACACCACCGTGGCTTGCGCTTTGACACGCTCAGTGCCACAAGTTTCGCCGGAATACCGCTTGGGAGAAGCAGCATGATCGAGAACCGGAATTTCTATATCAACGGCGCATGGGTCCCCCCTGCTGCGGCGAACGACTATCACGTGATCGACCCGTCGACCGAGGACGCTTGCGCTGTTATTTCACTGGGCGATCAGGCAGATACCGATGCTGCTGTTGCCGCAGCCAAAGCTGCATTTCCCGCATGGGCCGCAACAGATCCGGACACACGCGCCGACTATGTCAAAGCCATCCTTGCCCAATATGAGGCCCGCGTTGACGAACTTGCCGCAGCGATCAGCATCGAAATGGGCGCGCCTATCGACATGGCCCGCTCCAGTCAGGCACCGTGCCTGCCTTGGCACCTGAATGGTGCGCTTGAGGCATTCAAGGAAATCGAATGGATACGACCCCTTGGCCCCGATGCGCCCAACGACCGGATTGCGATGGAACCCATCGGCGTGGTCGGCCTGATTACCCCGTGGAACTGGCCCATGAACCAAGTCACTTTGAAAGTGATCCCGGCGTTGCTTGCCGGTTGCACCATGGTCCTGAAACCATCGGAAGAGGCCCCGCTATCATCGTTGTTGTTCGCTGAATTCGTGCATGACGCAGGCGTGCCCGCAGGCGTCTTCAATCTTGTCAACGGGGACGGCGCAGGCGTCGGCAGCCAGTTGTCACGCCATGAAGATGTCGCCATGATCAGCTTTACCGGCTCAACCCGCGCAGGCAAGGCGATCAGCATCGCCGCAGCAGAGACCCTCAAACGGGTTACGCTGGAACTGGGCGGCAAGGGCGCCAATGTGATCTTTGCCGATGCCGATGAAAAGGCAGTCAAACGGGGTGTAATGCATTGCATGAGCAACTCTGGCCAGTCCTGCAACGCACCCACGCGCATGTTGGTAGAACGGTCCATCTATGACCAGACCGTCGAAGCCGCAGCCGAAATCGCCAACAGCATCACGGTCGGCCCCGCCTCCGAGCATGGCCGCCACATCGGGCCGGTTGTGAACAAGGCCCAATGGACCAAAATTCAGGACATGATCGAGGTGGGCATCAACGAAGGTGCGCGCCTTGTCGCGGGTGGCCCCGGCCTGCCCGAGGGGATGAACCGCGGCTTTTACGTCCGCCCCACCGTCTTTGCAGGTGTCTCCAATGACATGCGGATCGCCCAAGAGGAAATCTTTGGCCCCGTCCTGTCGATCATCCCCTTCGACGACGAAGCAGATGCCGTCGCGATTGCCAATGACACACCTTACGGGCTGACCAACTATGTCCAGTCTCAGGATGGGGCAAAACGGAACCGCATGGCCTTGGCGCTGCGGTCGGGCATGGTCGAGATGAATGGCAAAAGCCGCGCATCCGGTTCGCCCTTCGGAGGCGTCAAAATGTCGGGGCGCGCGCGCGAAGGCGGCGTTTGGGGGATCGAGGAATTTCTCGAGGTCAAGGCCATCTCGGGGTGGGCCAACGACTAGGCTCATGTGCATGGGCGCACCAAAGACGTGCGCCCATCGGCCTTTCGTGCAGTGGTGAAATCGCTACATTTTCTGCAAAGAACAAGGAGACTGCCATGATCACCCAGATTAAAGGACTGCACCATGTGACATCGCTAGCCAGCGATGCGCGCGGCAACAACGCTTTCTTCACCAATGTACTCGGCCTGCGCCGGATCAAGAAGACGGTGAATTTCGACGCCCCCGATGTCTATCACCTCTACTATGGTGACGAACAGGGCACACCGGGCACCGTGATGACCTATTTCCCCTTCCCCAATGCCGGACGCGGTCGCAAAGGCGTGGGCGAGGTCGGGCGCACCGCTTTCAGTATCCCCACCGGCGCCGCACAGGCTTGGCTGGATCGTTTTGCGACCTTTGAGGTGCAGGGCGTTTCGCAGGACACCCGCTTTGGACAAAAGCGCGTTCTGTTTGACGGCCCCGATGGCGACCAGTTCGCACTTGTAGAAAGCGATGATGACCGGACACCCTGGACGGGCAACGGCGTCAGCGCAGCGATGGGTATTCGCGGCTTCCACTCGACCGACATGCGTCTGAAAGATGCCGCCGTCAGTGCGGAACTGATGCAGTTCATGGGATATGAAAAGCTTGACCATGCCGATAACGTCACACGGTTTATCGTGCCCGGCGGGAACGAGGCGAATATCATCGACATCGAAGAACTGCCAACCGCGACACGCAGCGCACAAGGCGCAGGTTCGGTGCATCACATCGCCTTTGCGGTCGAAAACCGCGCCCGCCAGCTTGAGGTGCGCGAAGCGCTGCTCGACACGGGCTATCAGGTGACGCCGGTGATCGACCGCGATTATTTCTACGCGATCTATTTCCGCACGCCAGGCGGTGTGCTGTTCGAGGTGGCGACAAACGAGCCCGGCTTCGATCGTGACGAGGACACCGCACATCTCGGCGAGGCACTGAAACTGCCAAGCCAGCACGAACACCTGCGCGCGCGGCTCGAGCGCCTGCTGCAACCGCTGGACGACTGACATGCCCTACATTGCAAAACGCAGCAAAGGCGCGGCGGGTGCGCCCCTTTTCCTGACCTTCCACGGCACCGGCGGAAACGAGACGCAGTTTCACGACTTTGCCCGCAATCTGATGCCGCAGGCGCATGTGACATCGCCGCGCGGTGATGTGTCGGAACATGGCGCACTGCGCTATTTCCGCAGGGCCGCTGAAGGGGTCTATGACATGGACGATCTGGCCACGCGCCAGACCGCCATGGCCGATTTCATCCGCAACGAAAAGGCGCTGACAGGGGCGGGCACCGTCATCGGTCTGGGCTATTCCAACGGGGCAAATATCCTTGCCGCGGTGGCGCTGGAACAGCCCGACCTTGTGGATAGCCTGATCCTGATGCACCCGCTGATCCCATGGACGCCAGCCGCGCAACCCGGCCTGAAGGGGCGGCGCGTGCTGATGACAGCAGGCGAACGGGACCCGATCTGCCCGGCCCCCATGACGCGGGAACTAGAGGATTACCTTGCGGACCAAGGCGCAGATGTCACGACCCACTGGCACAGCGGCGGGCATGAAATCGCACAGTCCGAAATCACGGCAATCACGGATTTCCTGAAAACACACTGACACCGCTTATCATCTTGCCCCTCCAAACTCCCGCCGGAGGCTCCTGCCCTATCACCTAGAAAGGACATTTCGCGGTGATGCGCATGCCTTGCCCGCCATCGGGATGGCGAAACTGCAAGGTCTCGGAATGCAGCATCAGGCGCGGGTAATCCCGCGCCTGTCCTGTTGCATAGAACGGATCGCCCAGTATCGGGTGACCCAAGGCCAGCATATGCACGCGCAACTGATGCGAGCGTCCGGTGCGGGGCATCAGGCGCACGCGGGTTTCATCGCCGTTGGTGCGTAGCACACGCCAGTCGGTCACCGCCTGCTTGCCGGTCTCATGGCACACCATCTGTTTGGGGCGATTGGGCCAGTCCACGATCAGGGGCAAATCCACCGTGCCGGTCTTTTCGGCAATCTCGCCCTGCACCCGCGCGACATATGTCTTCCTGGTCTGGCGCTTTTCGAACTGCAGGCCCAGATGCCGCTGGGCATGGGGCGTCAGCGCAAAGATCATCACGCCAGAGGTATCACGATCCAGCCGATGCACCAAAAGCGCCATGGGAAAGACCGCCTGCACCCGCGCCAGCAAACAATCGGCCAGATGCGGCCCCTTGCCCGGCACTGACAAAAGCCCGCTGGGCTTGTCCACCAGCAGAACCTCGTGGTCGTCATGCAGCACTGCCAAAGGCGTCTGCGGCGGATCGTAATCGTCGCTCACCCGTAAACGCGATCGCCGAAAATGGCAGAGCCGATGCGCACATGGGTGGCCCCCAAAGCAATCGCGCGCTCGAAATCACTGCTCATGCCCATGGACAGACCGGTCAAACCATTGCGCGCGGCAATCTTGGCCAGCAAGGCGAAATGCAACGACGGTTCTTCTTCGACCGGCGGGATGCACATCAACCCCCTAAGCGGCAGATCAAGGGCG
>JBFEQR010000193.1:0-5256 GCA_041549425.1 Yoonia sp.
ATGGAAGAGAAATGGCAACCGGTGGCGCGCGTGGTCGAACCCTATTTCCAGGAACCCGCCTATATCGAGGCGTTGGCTCAATCCATCGAACGCGCCTATGCCGCGGCGGAAACGAAACCTGAAAAGCTGGTGTGTTCCTATCATGGCGTGCCGGAACGCTACCTGCGTGAAGGCGATCCCTATCACTGCCAGTGCCAGAAAACGACGCGCCTGCTGAAAGAACGCTTGGGCTGGGAAGACACCGATATCGTCACAACCTTCCAGTCGCGTTTCGGCCCAGAGGAATGGCTGAAACCCTACACCGTGGAAGAAGTGGCGCGTCTGGCCGAAGAAGATGGCGTCAAGAACATCGCCGTCTGCGCACCTGCGTTTTCTGCCGATTGCATCGAAACGCTGGAAGAGATCAACGAAGAGATCAAGGAAAGCTTTGAAGAGGCCGGTGGCGAGCATTTCACATATATTCCGTGCCTGAATGACGATCCGGCGCATATCGATGCGCTTTCCGGTGTGATCGAAAAGAACCTGAAAGGGTGGCTTGGCTAGGTTCCATGAAGGTGACGTTTGAAGCAGGCGGCGCAACGGTCGATGCGCATGATCTGGGGCCACTTTTGCGGCTCGCACCTGCGGAAGTGCCCGAGAAAATGCGCCTTGGCGAAATCACCAGCCAGTCCGAAGCGGGCGTTGACGAAGACGCCGGGCGCACGCGCCTGACCTTTTGGTATAACGGGCTGCGGGTACGCTTGGTGTGTGATGAAACCGGAAATGTTATCAAGACGTCACGGTCGGTCGCGACGAATCGACATCGCAGCGGAAACTACAGTGATGACGGGGTTTCGGGTGGGACCTGAGCGTTTTCTGTAAATCCGGACAAGAATGCAGCGCAAACGCCTGATAAAAGATAGAGATCTAAGGGCTGGACGCAGTTATTTTGTTATTCTGCCTCAAATGGACCATATTTTGTGGCGATAAACCTTGCGTTTAGAGTGAAGTTTTATGGAGCATGCCGTGTTTTGGCATGAGTGTTGACGGACATGGCTGCAGCTGAGAACGCTGATCTGGATATAATCCCACCCCAAGGAAACGAAGCGCTTCCTGCGGGAACAAAGCTGCTTGGCGATCAGTTCACGATTGAACGTCCGCTCAGCAATGGCGGCTTTGGTATCACGTATCTTGCGAGAGACAATTTCCTCGGGCGCCGCGTCGTCATCAAAGAATGCTATCCAGAGGCGTTCTGCCGTCGCGAAGGCGAAAAAGTACTGGTGCGGTCGCAGATTCATCAGGAAAAATACCGCGCGATCGTGAAAATGTTCATGCGCGAAGCACGCAGCATCGCAATGTTGCGTCACCCCAATATCGTCGGCGTGCACCGCATCTTTGAATATAACGAAACCGCCTATATGGTGCTTGACCTGATCCACGGGCGTGACCTTCTGAGCGTCATCAAGGACGAGCGCGATGTTCTGACACCCGAGCAAGTCAAAGAAGTCCTGATCAAGACGTTGGATGCGGTTGAGCTGGTGCATCAGCACGATCTGCTGCACCGCGACCTGTCGCCCGACAACATCCTGCTTGATAAATGGGGTAGTCCGGTTCTGATCGACTTTGGCGCCGCCCGCGAAGAGGCCAGCCGCGAAACGCGCGCTATTTCGGCGGTGCTTGTGGTCAAGGACGGGTATTCACCGCAGGAATTCTATTTTGCAGGCGGCAAGCAGGGCCCAAGCAGTGACCTTTATGCCCTTGGCGCGACTTTCTACCACCTGATCAGTGGCGAAGCGCCGCCCAACAGCCAGACCCGCATGGCTGAATTTGCAGGCAACAACCCCGATCCCTGCGAACCTCTGGCGGGTCGTTTCCCTGATTATGATCCGGAGTTTCTGGAAGCCATCGACAAGGCGATGATGATCCTGCCCAAGGCGCGCCTGCAAACGGCACGCGAATGGCTGGAGATGATCACAAGCGATCGCAAAAAGAAAGCGCCGCTGCGGATGACGCCAACAAACAACCTTGACAAGGTTTTGACGCGTCTGGTGTCGGAAACCAATGAATTCGTGCTGAATTCCGAACCACGCGATGTGCGCCCCAAAACACGGCGCGCACCCCAAGTCAAAAACGGGGAACCATCCAAACCGGTCTGGGCGGATGAATTCAACCGTGAAACGTCCAGGGGATTTACAGACACCGAAGGGGACGAAGCAGACACATGGGCAGAACCGGTTGTCGTGAAACCCGGCAAGCTTGCTGTGCCGGCACCGAAACGGCGCAAAGGTCTGTTCGGGCTTTTCAGAAAACGGTAGCAGAACCGGACCCGCAAACGACAAAGGGCGCCCCGTAACAGAGCGCCCTTTTCATTTCCGATCGCGGCAACCTCAGATCAAAAGTACCTGTGTACCAACTGTGGTCAGCCCGTACAGTTCTTCGATTTGCTCGTTATAAAGGCCGATACACCCGTTCGAGGACCGGCGGCCGATCTTGCGCGTGTCATGTGTCCCGTGAATACGGTAATAGCGCCAAGTCAGGTGCAGGGCATGGGTGCCCATCGGATTGTCGGGGCCTGGGCCGATGAAATCGGGCCATTCGGGATTGCGAAGCTTCATGGCTGGGGTTGGCGCCCAGCTTGGCCCTTCAACTTTGCGGATGATGGACGTGCGCCCTTTGCGTGTCAGATCATCGCTCAATGGTACACTGGTGGGGTAAAGCTTGTAGATCGACTCATCTTCAGACCAATAGTGCAGCGCGCGCGACTGTAAATCGACAAGGACCGCCCCGTTGCGCAGGTTGCTGAAATAGGGCTGCCAATCAAGCGAGCGGAAACTAGAGATATTCCGCTTCACGCCTACGGTGATATCGCTTTCCAGCTCTGTCGAGTTCTCGGTCTGCGCCACCGCGCCGGTTCCGATCACCGCTGCAGATGCGGCAAGAAACCCTCGGCGTGAAAAAGTGTCAGACATGATAGCCTCCTTAAAATATATCGGCTTTGAAATATTTTACTGTGTCTGCAAGGGCACCGCAATTCAAACAAATGTCATCCGCAGCGGTTCCCCGCGTATGTGTGTTTGAAGTGCCATGCCATTCCCGCTAATGATGCTCAAGCAATGAAAGTGGATTTGGCATGTATCGACGCGAATTAGTGATGGGTTTGGCCGCAATTGCTTTGGCAGGCTGTGACAGCAGCGCAGGCAGGCCCTTGGGGCCGGACGGCCTGCCTTTGCCTTCGATCTATCGCATCAACCCGCGTGATGCGGCCGCAGTCCAGTTTCGGATGCTGGACAGCGTGAATGCCTTGCGCCGCAGCGCGGGCGCACCGGCTGTGGATCTTGATGCCCGCCTGAACGCGGCTGCCGCCACCCATTCGCGTGATATGGCGGTGCAAAACCGTCCGTGGTTGTTCGGGTCCGACGGGTCCAGCCCGCTGGACCGCGCACGGCGCGTCGGCTTTCCGGGGCGTCTGTTGGGCGAAAACATCTCGGAATCGTTCGAGACGGAATTGCAGACCCTTGCCGCATGGATGGCACAAGAGGACACACGCGCAGTGATCCTTGATCCCGCCGCACGCTTTATGGGGTTTGCCTGGTTTCAGGAAGAATCAGGCAAAATCTGGTGGACCCTGAACATGGGCAGCGACCCGCAGGTCACACAACCCATCGCCAGCGCGGCGTTCTAGGCGTAGATAAAGATCTTCGTGTTGGTCTGCACCATCGCGTAGATCTCGTCCATTTCGTGGTTCTTTACGGCGATACAGCCCCACGTCCAATCCGGTGTGCCCAGCCATTTTTCGGGTGTGCCGTGGATAAAGATATCTCCGCCGGGATGAACACCACGGGCACGGGCAGCAGCCGCATCATTGCGGTTGGGATAGGAAATGCCCAGCGACAGGTGAAACCGGCTGTAGGGATTGCGCCGGTCAATCCGGTAGGCGCCTTCGGGGGTACGGCCATCACCTTCTTGGGTTTTGTGGCCGACGGGGGCAAAGCCCAGATCGAATTTATAGGCTTTCAACAAGGTCCGGTCATTGATCAACTGCAAGACACGCTGTTCTTTGAACACCTGTATGCGCGTCACCTCTGGTCCCTGATACTGCGATGCACCAGCCGTACAGCCCGCCAGCCCAAGCGCGCTGCCAATCATCATTGAACGTCGTGAAATCATATGTCTGCCCATCGTTACGGTCTGCGCCGTTTCCGCCTGCATACTATAAAATATTTCTTCGTAATAGATGAATGTGACGCTTTGCCGTCAGGACCGCAGGAAAGGTGCAACAACTTCTGTGTGGGGCGACCAGCGGAACTGGTCCACGACCTGCACCCAAGGCATGACAAACCCCGCATCGGTCAGCGTTTGCGCATCGCGGGCAAAGGTCACCGGATTGCACGACACCATCGCAACAGTCGACACATCAGAGGCAACCAGCGTCGCGATCTGCGCCTCTGCACCGGCGCGGGGCGGGTCGATGACAGCGGCATCGAAATGGCGCAGCTCGTCGGCCTCAAGCGGGCGGCGGAACAGGTCGCGGGTTTCGGTCGTCACACGGCGCAGCTGATGCCCCTCGCGCCAACCACGGTCAAGCGCATCCAGCATGGCCGCTTCACCCTCGACCGCAGGGACCTCTGCGCGTTTGGCCAGCGGCAGGGTGACTGTTCCGCAACCGGCAAAGAGGTCAACGATGCGCGATGCCTTGCCGGTGATTTCTTCCA
Organism: Yoonia sp.; assembly: GCA_041549425.1. Lineage (GTDB taxonomy): Bacteria > Pseudomonadota > Alphaproteobacteria > Rhodobacterales > Rhodobacteraceae > Yoonia. The sequence continues at coordinate 4,692 of JBFEQR010000193.1, forward strand.
CGGCCTGCAACAGTGTCTCTTCACCATGTTTCGTCGCCTGCAAAAACGCGCCGGGGGGTGGCACTACGCTGGTGCCGCCGAAATCCTGTGCGGGCGGATTGATGGTGACGACGGGCTCATCGTTCCACACCAGACGCGACAGCCCGTGCTGGTTGGCAAGGGCCGCCAGTTCGACCCGCAGTTGCGGGGTCAGGTCCTTGTCCGTGCCAATCAACACATCCGCACCAAGGGCGGTTTCCGTCACGGTCAGATCAATCTCGCCTTTGCGCGAACAGGCCAGAACCGTCAACGCCTCAAGCGCGGGAAAGCTGGCGATCAGGGCGGGCGACAGCAACTGACAGTCGGGCACCTGCACCAATGTGTCAGAGCCCTTTGCGTGAAACCCGATCATCGCGCCCCTTTTTGTGCGCCGTCCTGACAATTTGGCACGCCGCCGCGACTGGGCAGGTGAAGTGGCGATTGGACGGAAAACAGGCTCTAACCCGCGGGCAGACAGCGCCTTTTCAACGATGTCATGCTTCCACGCTGCCACGAAACTGTCGCTGGCGTGCTGCATCGCGCAACC